>DATCRS010000234.1:0-2493 GCA_036568845.1 Devosia sp.
CGCTGTCACCGACGACGATGGGGCGCGTGCGCAAATCAAACGTTTCCCGGCGCCACGCGTGCGAGCCGCTGCAGAGAAAGGCGCGCTGGGAAAGGCAGACGTTGGAGCCGAGGGTGACGGGAGCGAGACTGAGCACGAGGACGTCCTCGCCGATCCAAACGTGATCGCCAGTGGTGAAGCGCCAGGGAAAAGTGATGTTGGCGCCGGAGCGCACGACGACGCCTTGGCCGAGCTTCGCTCCGAAGAAACGCAGCAGCGTGGTGCGCAGGGCGGAGGGCCACGGGAACGGGTTGAGGAAGAAGGCGCACTTGCAGAGGACCCACAGGCCTTCCTTGATCCGCCCCGCGCCGCGATCGAAGCCGGAGTTGTCGTAGCGGTCGAGGCGCAGGCCGGTGGCTACCGGCGGCGGATCATCGGTTGGCGGTGTAGCTGGGGATCTCACTCTTCTCGAAGCTTGGCACAATCTGGCGGATGAAGTCAGTCAACATCTCGCGGGTCTGGGCGGCGTCGAGGCCGTTGGGATAGAGCGAGTCGGTGATGTAGGACTGGGCGATGACGTAGGCCCAGCGGTGGTCGCGGCCGTGGACGACGCGGTCCCAACTGCTGAGCAGGTTGCGCTCGAGGTGGGAGGCGGTGGTGATGCCGTCGGTGACGTACCAGTACATATAGTAGGACTTGTGCAGGTGGTTCTCGCCGAACTGGTCGGGTTCGTTGCGTTGGATGCTCAGGTTGCGGACCATGAGTTGGCGGCCGGAGTCGAGCTTGATGGGGATGTCCTCGTGGCTGACGATTTTCCAGCCCTGCGCGACGAGGCAGACTTCGGGCGGATGGATGGTGTACTGCTGGAGGCCGCTCAGGACGATGGAGAAGTAGACGCGGTGATGGTGAAAGTCGTCGTAGTCCTTGCGGGCGTATTCGGTGTCCTTGGGGAGCATGCGGTGCTCGGCCTCGCTGACGGGCGCCTGGGTGCCGTAGAAATGGCCGCCGTCGAGATTGGGCAGCTTCACCTCGCCGGGCAGATCCATGACCACGCCGGATTCCTGCGGCAGGACGATGGGCGGGGTGACGAAGTAGAGCAGGACGACGAGGACGGCCAGGCCGAAGATGGTGCCGTCGCGCCAGGCGGGGATGACCGGGGCGGGAGTTTCCGGCGAGGCGGCGGCGTGGGGCGAGGCGGGTTCCTTTTTGGGCATGCCGCCGCTCAGGCGGATGAGCAGCGCGCCGAAGAGGCACTCGAGGCCGAGGCCGACGACGAAGACGGCGAAGCCGCAGCCTTCGTGATAGGCGGAGGGCCGGTCATTGGTGCCGATGGCGAAGCTCGAGCCCCAGAGCAGGCAGCCGATGACGAGCATGATGATGCGAAAGATGTTGCCGGTAATGGCGAAAACAAACGTGCTGAGAAAGACGGTCCACTTCTGCCACAGGCGCGGCAGGAAGAAATAGCAGTAGAAGGAGGAGAACATCAGGAACGGCAGCAGGGAGCGGAGGCCGCTGCACGGGTCGGCGACGTCGATCTGGAATTTGGCGCCGGAGGCGAGCGCGGCGGTTGGGGTGGAGATGAGCGCGGTGCCGACTTGCAAATTGGCGATGCCGACGAGGTTGAGGACGTGGTGTGCGGCGGTGCTGACGATCATGCGCAGCGGAAAGGCCACGGAGGTGTCGATGATCGGCATCGGCCAGGCGAAGATGAGGATCGCCCAGGCGAAGAGAAGCTTGCGGAACATCGCGCCGCCCCAAAACCAGGTGATGAGGCCGTAGAGCAGGACCTGAATGCCGATGAAGCCGAAGTATTGTTTGCCGGCGCGGGCGCCGAGCCAGAAGACGAACAAGCCGAGGAGGACGGCGAGCAGGCCGAGGCCGGAGCCGGTGCGGACGGAGCGGGCGAGCTCGGCGCGTTTTTCCCAGAGCACGTAGGCGACCATCAGGGGAACGAGCAGGCAGTAGCTGTGGTCCTGGTCGGTGTCGGCGCCGGTGCCGGTCCAGATGGCCCAAAGGGCGAGACCGAGCGGGGCGTTCAGGGACGAATCGCCGGAAGCGAACGGAAAAAGGAACAGGAGGGCGCCGAGGAGAGCTGCGATGGAGGCAAGCGGCAGCCACCAACGGTGCAGGTTAAAACCTTCGGCGTACACCGTATGGATTTTAGGGCATGACCCTGCACCATCAAGAGATTTATAGTGAATAATCGGCGTCTAGGACGCTGTGTGACAATTGTATGGCGATTGCGTTGCCGTTCTATGAACTCAGCGGAAATCTATAACTATAGAATAAAATGTTAATTATTCGGCGCGGCTTGGCCGGCTTTCCGGCCGGCGGCCAGGGGTTCGCGCCAGGTGGAGGGAAAGGGGGAGAGATCGTCGGGCACTTGATCGAAGGAGACGAGCACCCAGCCGTTCGGGCCGAGGACGTCGAGGCCCTTGTCGTCGAGCGTGGCGCGGACGTTGTCGTAGTGTTTGCCGCGGCGGGTGGTGAAGCTGACGACGCGGATGCCTGAGA
>DATCRS010000235.1:0-10545 GCA_036568845.1 Devosia sp.
ATCTGGTCACGCCCGAAGGCCGAGACCATGAACACCCGAGGATCGGCGATGGCACGGCGTGAGATCACCTGATTGATGCTCCAGGTCCCCACGATGATCGATGCCTGACCCTCGTCGATCGCGCCTGAGCCCAGGGCACTCGCCACGACATCGAAGAATCCGCCCACCACGGGGGTTCCCTCCGCCAGGCCCGTAGCACGCGCCGCCTCTGCTGTGACGCGGCCGACGATGTCGATGGGTTCGACCAGTTCGGGCAGCTTGTCGCGCGCGTCCTCCAGGCCATAGGCACTCAGCAGCGCATCGTCGTAGCGGCACTCGGGCATCCGCACGAAGCCTGCGCCGCTCATGTCGGAGATGTCCGAGACGCGGCGCCCGGTGAGGCGCAGGGTGACGAAGTCCTTGCAAAGGAAGGCGGTCGCCGCGCGCGCATAAAGCTCGGGCGCATGCCGTTTGACCCAGGCCAGCAGTGTTGGCGTCTGCGAGGGCCAGGGCGCCTGCAGGCAAATCTCGTGCAGCCGCATGTCGTTGCGCTTGGCGCTGAGCTCCTGCGCCAGCTCCGCGGCGCGACTGTCGAGCGACTGGATCGCGAGCAGCGGATCGCCGGAGCCGTCCACCAGGTAGAGCCCGTTGCCGTGGCCGGCGCAGCCGACTGCAGCAACATCCGACGGCCGCACCCCTGCCTTATCGAGACACTCGCGGATCACGACGGCCGCGTTCGCCCAGAGTTCGTTCATGTCGCGCTCGACATACCCTGGCCGAGGCGTGGAGGAGACGCCATCGCGCTTGCTCGCCGCGAGCTGGTTGCCCGACGCGTCGAACAGCACGGCCTTGATGACCGTGTTGCCGGCATCCAGCCCGAGCAGTAGACCATCCGTCCTAGCCATTCCGATAGATCTCCCAGGCTTCCTCTCCCGACACACTGCGATGGATCATCGCCATGAGGGCCGCTACGACGCGGCGAGGATTGTCATGCTGATAGATGTTCCGGCCATAGACGAGCCCGACCGCGCCCTGCGCGAGGAGGGCGGCCGATTTGCGGAAGACCGTTAGCAGGTCTTCCTTGCCGCCGCCGCGCACCAGCACCGGCACACGCGCGGCCTCGATCACGCGGTGGAACTGCTCCGGATCGGACGTCGGGTCGGCCTTGATGATGTCGGCGCCCATCTCGGCAGCGAGCCGCACCAGCGGCACGATCTTTTCGGCGTCGCCATCAACCTGGTAGCCGCCACGCACCTCGTTGGGCAGCATCACCAGCGGCTCGATCATGAGCGGCATGCCGTATTTTGAACAGGCCGCGCGCACGGCCGCAATATTGGCGACGCACTGGCGGAAGAGCTCGGGTTCGTCCGGCAGCATGAAGAGGTTCACCACCACGCAGGCGGCGTCCATCTCCAGTGCGCCGATGATCGGCTCGTCGCGGTTCTGCAGCTCGGCCCACATGACGCGATGGCGACGGTCGTTATAGGGGTTGCCCATGTCGATGCGCATCACCAGCGCCGGCTTGGCCTTTTCCAGCCGCGCCTGCAGCAGGTCGGCCTGGCCGTAGTTCATCTGGATGGCATCGGGACCGGCCGTGACCAGCTGGTCCACCACGGTGGCCATGTCCTCGAGCCCGACCATGAAGCTCGGTTCGTTGCAGACCCCGTGGTCGATGGCAATGTCGAGACAGCGGCCATTGGTGAAGAGGCGGTTCATTCGCGCCTTCTGGCTTACGCGCATGCGGGACTCCCTAATTTCCGGTCGCGTTCAGTGAGAATGGCCTGGCCCAGCCCGTGGTCACGAGCCAGTCGCTCGCGGAATGCCGCCTCGTGCTCGGCCGCAAACGTGCTCGACCAGCCGAGCTCATCGGCGAGTATGGCCGCGGCCCGCGAGATGCCCCCAGAGGTGAGCGCGCCGGTGATGGCGATCGACGTTCGCCGCTGCAGCAGGTCCCCAAGTGTGCGGGCGAACTCGTTGCGGATCAGATGGCGCAGTTCCGCCTCGGTGTAGTTCGTGCCGTCGATGACCCTGTCCTCCTGGCCGGCACAGAAGGCGAGAACCTCGAGGGCCGCCGTGCCGTAGTGATCCACAGCATGCGTTGCCCGGGCGAGGGTAACCCCGGCATCGGCGGCGACCGTCGCCACCAGCGCCGCCCTGTCTGCCTCCCGATATGGAAAGCCGACGCCGCCGCCGATGCTGCGTTCCGCGGTGCGAATGGTCCGCTCCACGCCGAGCAAAGCCAGGGCACGATCCGCTGCCTGCTCGCCGAAGGCCCGGAACGTCGTCCACTTGCCGCCGACGAGGCAGAGCACCGGAGGCGTGCCCGGGATTTCGGCAACGAAATGATCCCGCGAGATGGCGCCGGTGAAGCGGGCCTCACTGCGCGGCAGGGGACGGACGCCGCTGTAGCGGTAGACGATGTGCTCGGGCTTCACCGTGATGCCGGGGAACACATATGCGAGCGAGCTCAGGATGTAGTCGACCTCTTCGTCCTCGCATCGTACCACGCCGGGACTCTCGACCCGGATGTCGGTCGAGCCGAGGAGCACGCGCCCGAGATAGGGGAAGAGGATGCACACGCGCCCGTCCACATTCTCGAAATAGATCATGTGGCCATGGAGCGCGGCCATCAGCTCGGGGTGATCGAGCACCAGATGCGAGCCCTTGGTGCCGCCGACATAGGGGGCCGGAGCGTTGCCGGCCGCAAAGAGCAGGGCGTTGGTCTCGTCGGTCCAGGCGCCGGTGGCGTTGATCACCAGATCGGTCTCGACGGTGAACTCCGTGCCCGTCAGCGCATCGCGCAGCGCCAGCTTGCGCCCGTCGCGAGACGTGACGGCGAGGTGGTTGATGGCGACGGCATCGAGATTGGCCGCCAAGCCCTCGCGCACCAGTTCGATGGCCAGCCGCTCGGGATGGCTGATCCAGGCATCGTAGTAGGTAGCGGAGAACCGCGCCCAGTCTGGCAGGTCGGGCCAGAAGGCAGCGGTCTCCCCGCGCCCGCGAAACACATGTTTCGGCATGAGCCGGCGCTTGCCGGCGAGCAGGTCGTAGAGCGTGAGGCCGATCTTTACCGCCAGCGCGCCCCGCTCGGCGGGCCGGGTGCGGAGGTGCATGACGTTGAGCGCACCGTTCAGCAGGCCGCTGAACACCTGCTGGATCGGCACGGTGGTCGGCAGGGGACGGACGAAGTGCGGAGCGTTGCGAAGTAGCGCATCGCGCTCGCGGAGCGACTCCCGCACGAGGCCGATCTCGCCATTCTCCAGGTAGCGCAGTCCGCCATGGATCATGCGCGAGGGTGCAGAGCTGCAGGCGCCGCAGAAGTCCTCGCGGTCGACGAGCAGCACGCGCACGCCCTGCAGCGCCAGCTCGCGGAACGTGCTGATGCCGTTGATGCCGCCGCCGACGACGACGGCCTGCACGTGCGGGTTCGTCCTGAGGTCGGCGAGCATCTCTTCCCGGTTTTTGGGCATGGCCGTTCGTTACCGGCACTGGTGCCGGCCCGCTCCTCTCGTATTGCCGCTCAGTCCCTAGACGTGGATGCCTGCCAGGTGGCGGGCCGCCGCGTCGGTTAGTCTTGCTCGTTCCCACTCCGAGAGCCGGAGCATGCCGGCTCGCGCGTTGTCCTTTGCCTGCGCGGCGTTGCGGGCGCCGCAGAGGGCGAACGTTACGCCGCGCTGCTCCAGCGTCCAGGCGATGACCAGCTGCGAAATGCTCGCCCGATGCGCTTCGGCGATCGGCCGGATGTCCCTCACGAAGTCCGCCACCTTGCGTCGGTTTTCGACGCTGAAGCGTGGATCGCTGATCCTCAGATCATCGCCCTCGAACTGTCGCTCCGGTCCGATCTGGCCGGTCAGCAGTCCCAGCGCCAGCGAGGCGTAGCTCAGTATCGAAACGCCGGCGGCGGTGCAGAGCGGCACCAGCTCGGCCTCGATGTCGCGATGCACCATGCTGTATTGCTCCTGGATGGCATCGAGTTGCCCGGCCGCGAGGTAGGCCTCGACGTCGGCAGCGGTCACATTGCTCGCGCCTATGGCCCGGATCTTTCCTGCACGCTTCAGGTCTTCGAGCACGCCCATGGTTTCGACGACCGACGTCGTCGGATCCTGCCAGTGCGTGATGTAGAGATCGATGTGGTCGGTGCCGAGCCGCCTGAGGCTCTGCTCCACTTCGTGGACTATCGAGTCCGCGCCGAGATAGCGGTGCACCGGTTTGCCCGCCTGATCGAAAAAATGCCGGCCCTGGTCCGTGTGCCAGACCAGCCCGCATTTGGTGGCAAGCACGACCTTGTCGCGCCGCCCGGCAATGGCTTTGCCGACGATCTCCTCCGATCGCCCCATGCCGTAGGCCGGGGCCGTGTCGATCAGGGAGACGCCTGCATCGATCGACGCCTGGATGGCGGCGATCGATGCTGCTTCATCGGTGCCGCCCCACATCCAGCCGCCAATAGCCCAGGTGCCCAGGCCGACGGCCGAGGCACGGATGCCGGAGGTGCCGATCTCGCGGGTCAGCATGTCTCGGGTCGAAAGCTCAGCGATCATTTTCCATCATTTCGAGAACGCCATTGGCGGTTGCTTCGTCGAGCACGAGGGCCTTGAGGTGTCGCCCCCGCAGGGCGGCGCAGATCGGCGCGACCTTGTTCGGTCCCGATGCAATCCCGATGGTCATGGGAATGGCATCCAGCTCGGCCGGGCTCATGGCGACCAGTCGTGCATTGAGTTCGTAGTCGCAGAGCTGGCCGTTGCGGTCGACGAGGTGCGCGAGGAGCTCGCCCGCTGCACCGGACTTCTCGATCTCGTCGCGGTTCGCCAGCGAGGTAGGATGCAGGTCGTAGTAGCTCGAGTCACTGGCGAGAATCGAGCCGATGCCGACGAGCGCGACCCTGGCTCTGCGGGCCCGGTCGAAGGCGTCATTCACCGACTTCATGGCCATGAGCATGTTCTTTTCGGCGATGCTGTCGGCAAAGAGCGGCGCATGGACCAGGAACGCCTGGCCGCCGAGCTTGTCGGCCATCGAGGTGGCAACATGGTTGACGTCGGTATAGTGCTTCCCCTGCACCAGCCCCGTCGCCGGCACGACCTCGACAGCATAGGTCCGCTCGGGGTTCAGCATCTCGACCACGGCGCTCACGCCCTTGCCGCCGGTGACGCAGACGGTGTCCCCGTCCTGCAGCGTTTCGAGCAGGAGACTGGCGGCCGCCGAGCCGACCTGGTGCAGGATCGTCTGCGGGTTGGCCGAGGCGCTGGGGGTGATCCGCACGGTCTCGAGGCCGGTGGCCTCTTTGAACCGCGCCTCGAGGTCGAACAGCGCCTGGTAAGGGCTGCGGATGGTGATCTCGACCATGCCCATCTCGCGCCCCTGCTTGATCAACCGGTTGACCTTGGCATGCGAGAGTTTGGTGAGCTTGGCGATCTCGGCCTGGGTGATGCCTTCGTGGAAGTGCATCACCAGAACGCTATAGATCTGCCGCGCCGCCTCGTAGCGCTGGAAGTCGTTGGTCAGCTTCATCTCACCCTCACATGCGTCGCTTGTGAAGGTAGTAGTCGAACGAGACGGCGGCGAGTAGGATCGAGCCGCGGATGATGTCCTGCCAGTAGACCGAGACGTCGAGCAGCGCGAGGGAGCTCGACACCACCGAGAGCAGCACTGTGCCGAGGATCGCCCCGAGGATGGTGCCCTGTCCGCCGGAGAGACTCGCCCCGCCGATCACCGCTGCGGCAATGACGTTGAGCTCCATGCCGATGCCGAAGGTCGGCTGGGCCGATCCGAACCGGGCCATGTAGATGACCCCGGCGAGGCCGCAGAGAGTCGAGCAGAGTACCGTGGTGGCGAAGATCACCCGCTTGGTGCGGATGCCCGAGTAGGCCGCCGCCTTCTCGTTACTGCCGGTGTAGAATACCTTGCGGAACGCGGTCGAGCGGCGCAGCAGGACGTCGAACACCACCACGAACAGCACGAAAATGATGATGACGAAGGGGATGGGTCCGATCGAGCCCTGACCGATGAACTTGAACTCCGGCGGCAGGGTGTAGAGCCCCAACGGCCGGCCCTGCGTGAACAGCAGACAGACGCCGCGCGCCACCACCATGAAGGCGAGCGAGACGATGAAGTGGTGCAGGCCAATGCGGGTGACGCAGAGCCCCATCAGCGCGCCTATCCCTGCCGACGCCGCGATGGCGATGGCCGAGGCGAGCCAAGGGTCCATCCCGTGCAGGAACAGCCAGCCGGCGATCACCATAGCAAAGGCCACCACGGATCCGACCGAGAGGTCGATGCCACCCGAGATCAAGAGGATGGTCATCCCGACCACGACGATGCCTTCGACGGCGAACGCCATGGTCATCGCGCGCATGTTCTCCCAGGTGAGAAAGTAGGGCGACGCGAAGCTCATCACGATGAACATGGCGAGAATGACGAGGACCAGGCCGGTCTCGCGTACCCGCACGGTGCGGCCGATGAGGCCGCCGCGTTTTGCCGGAGCCGGCGCGACCTCATTGGCGACGACTTGCGTGTGATCGGTCAATTGACGGACTCCCGGCTGTTCGACTGGGCATCACCGGTGCGGGCCATGAACGAGGCGAGCCGTATGATATTCTCCTCGGTCACGGCTTCCCCCTCGACCTCGCCGCTGATCTCGCCTTCGCGGACCACCAGCACCCGGTCGCAGAGGCCGATGAGCTCGGGCAACTCCGACGAGACCACAGCGATGCCGACGCCGGATCGAGCCAGGTCGCGAAGGATGCGATGGATTTCGGACTTAGCACCGACGTCGACCCCGCGGGTCGGCTCGTCGAGGAAGATGACGCGGGGATTGATTGACAACATCTTGGCGATGGCCACCTTCTGCTGGTTGCCGCCGGACAGCGCCGAAACGGGTTGATCGATGCTGCCGCGCTTGAGGGCGAGCTGGTCGCCAAGCCTGGTCGCCTGCTCCTTTTCGCGGCCAGCATCGACGGTGCCCCAGGCGGTCGAGACTTGCTTCAGATCCAGCGCCGAGACATTGGAGGCGATTGAAAGATCGAGGAACACCCCCTCTCCCTTTCGGTCCTCGGACAGGTAGACGATGCCATTGTCGATGCTCTCCCGGTACGTGCGGAAGGCAACCGGCTTGCCGTTGAGCGATACGTCACCCGCCGTGACCCGGTGAAGGCCGCAAACCGATTTGACGATCTCGCTGCGGCCGGCGCCGATGAGACCGGCGATGCCGAGGATCTCTCCCTTGCGCAGTGTGAAGGAGACGTCGCGGACGCGGTGACCGTCGGTCAGCCCGCGAACGTCTAGTACGACGCCACCCGGACGCTCATCCTTGGACTGCTTGAGCGGATAGAGCTTGCCGATGACACGCCCGACCATGGCGTTCACAATGTCGTCGGGTGTTACGCTCGCGACCTCCGCCGTCATCGTACGACGGCCGTCGCGGAAGACCGAGACGCGATCGCAGTTCTCGAAAATCTCCACCATGCGATGCGAGATGTAGATGATCGAAATGCCGCGCGCGGCGAGCTTGCGCATGATGCCGAACAGCACCCGCCCTTCCCGCTCGGTCAGCGCTGCGGTGGGCTCGTCGAGGATCAGGATCTGGCAATCGAGCGTGAGCGCCTTGGCGATCTCGACCAGCTGCTGACTGGAGATCGAGAGCGTCTTCACTAGCGCCGTGGGGTCGATCGGGCTCAGCTGCGTCAGCGCGGCGCGGGCGCGCGCTTCGATCGCGGCGTAGTTCATGAATGGCTGCCGGCTGGTATTGATCTGCGCCATCAACACGTTCTCGGCCACGGTGACATCGGGGCAGAGCGCGATCTCCTGGTGCACGAAGCCGATGCCAAGCTTCTGCGCCTTGGCGGGTGAGGTGATCTCTACCTGCCGGCCGTTGAGGACAATCTCGCCGCTGTCGGGCTTAAGGATGCCGTCGATAATGTTCATCAGCGTCGACTTGCCGGCACCGTTCTCGCCGGCGATGGCATGCACCTCGCCGCGGCGCAGCTCGAAGTCGACTCCACGCAATGCCTGGATTGCCCCGAACGACTTGCTGACATTGGTGATCTTGAGGACGATATCGTCAGGCATGATGCGGCCCTGGTGGAGCTGACCGGTCCGCCGCCGAACGACGGCGGACCAATGGCGTCAGTGGTGGCTCAGCGGCCGTCCATGTAGGCGTTCAGGTCGAAGTCGTCGGCATTGTCCTTGGTGATCACGGCAAAGCCGTTGTCGATGAAGGGAATGCCCATCGGGTTGAAGCCCGAGCGCTTGTAGTCGTTGAACGGGTCGATCAGCTCCGGGTGCGAAGCCATGAAGGTGGCAACGAAGCCGACGTAGCCCTGAATGCCCTGGTTGGGGTTCAGCGCCTTGTGGATGTTGCCGGCCCTGATATGCTCGAGCGTCGTCGGCGTGACGTCCGCATGCATGATGATGACGTTGGACTTGGTCTCGAGCTTGGCTGCTACCGCCCCTTCGGCCGAACCGGCCTCCGGGATCCACATGGCGCCCAGGTTCGGGTTCGCCTGGATCATGGCGAGCGTTGCCTGATAGGCATTGTTGGAGTCTTGGTTCGACGCCTGCCGGCCGACCAGCTTCATCTCTGGATAGTGCTGGTCCATATAGGCGATGAAGGCCGTGACGCGCAGGTCGTGGTTGCTCTGGCCGGGGTTCTCGAGAACCGCGTACTCGCCCTTGCCGCCGAGCAGGCCAGCGATCTCCTCGGCCGCATACTTGGCCTCGGCCAGGTTGTCCGACGTCACATAGGAAACGCGCTTGGAGTTAGGCGAGTCCGCCGCAAAGGTCACCACGGCGACGCCGCTCTCGATGGCGCGGTTGATCGGGTCGATGAAGGGATCGGCCTGCATCGGATGGAGCAGGATGCCCATGGGCTTTTTGGCCAGGTCCTGTTCGAACGAGGCGATCTGCTTGGTGATGTCGTATTCAGGCGTGCCCGAGAACACGACCTCGCAGCCCATGGCCTCCGCGGCCTGCCGGAACCCCTCGTAGACCGGCACCCAATAAGGATGCGCCGAGACCATGACGTTCATGATGTAGGTGTCGCCCGGCTCGCAGGCGAAATTGCTCTCCGCAAGCGCCGCAGTCTGGACCGAACCCAGTGCCGTGACCGCAAGCGCGGTGGCGGCAAGCATGTGCCGAAAACTTGTCATTGGCTTCCTCCTTCGCAGGTCCCCACGACCCGCCTCCAGCCAGCTGCAATAAATTTCAGTTGATGATCTTTATTGCATGCGACCCTATGTGCATGCCGCCCGGCTTGTCAAGCGCTCCAGTTTCACGACGGAGGGGCGAAGCGTTACGCCGGCCGATCAGGGCCGGGCGCTCAGTCGCCGCTTTGGGTTGTCAGAGGCCCGAAGAGTGGCAGCTTGCGATCAACCGTGCCCAGGGACCGGCGTGGCACGGAAGGCGTTCTGGGTGCGATCGATCACCACCTGTGTGTCGCTGCCGGAATCGAGCACCGTGTTCTGGATGGCCCCACTCTCGACCTTGACCGCGATGACCTCGAGAGCACTGAGGTTCCGCGTCGAGAGGATCGCCTCGACCTGCGTGGCGAAGCAGTCGCTGTTGAGTGCGTCGCTGGCCCGTGCCGCCTCGGTCGTCGCGACGACGTGGTTGTTGGCGATGTAGTTTCCCCGGCCCGAGACGATCCGGATGATCACGGGTTTCTCGCCGATGGGCCGAAGAAACCGAGTCTCGATCGATTCCGAGATATGGTTGGCGATCACCGAATTGTTGTCGCCATCGATGTGCAGCAAGCCGAACTGGTCATCGAGGCCATTGTCGTATGCCGTCATCGGCGCCCACGGTTCGCGGTCGCGGAGGAAGTGGTTTGAGGAGACGAGGTTCTCCGAGCAGCTGCCAGACAAGACCAGCATTCCCGGATAGAAAGAGTGCAGTCTGTTGCCGGTGACGGAGGACCTGACCACGCCGGAGAAGGCGATGCTGCTGCGCCCGCGGGGAAAAACGTTGTTTCCCGAGACCAGCAGGCCACCGAAGTTCTCCGCGTAGATGGAGTGGCCGTCATAGCCGGCGCCGACCAGATTGTTGGCAACCCGCGACGCCTGCCCCATGCCTCTCAATTCAATGCAGTTTCCGCATTCGGCGACGAAGTTGCTTTCCACCGTCAGCGCATCCGAATGGTATGCGACGATGCCGTGTTCGAGATAGACGAGGCCCATGCCGGTGACGCGGCAGGAGTCATTGGCACTGCCCAAATGGATTCCGGTCCTGCCGTTTCGATAGGAGTTTTCCGCGTCGCCGTTGGCCACCGCGTCGGTGAAATGCAGTCCGTCGATGCAGAAGTCGGCGAACTCGACCGAGCTGATGCGTGGATTGCCTGACCGCTTGACGAGGAACGCGGCGCCGGACTCTGCGTCGTCAACGGGGCTGGCAGGCAAATCCACCAGGACGCGGCTACCGCCGGGCCAGACCCCGTGCCACCGCTCCAGTTCATGCAGCGGGGTGTTGAAGCGGATGCTCGACGAGGTGAAGCCGTGCCCGGAGCCGACGATCCGGAGGTAGCTGATGTCGATCAGTACCTGCGTCACGAGGCGGAAATCGCCGGGGGGAACGTAGATC
>DATCRS010000236.1:0-5423 GCA_036568845.1 Devosia sp.
CCGCCGACAAGGCGCGACTCGCCAACCTACCCCGCCTGCCGACCCGGCGCGACATCGCCATCGCCCGCGGCCAGGGGGACGCCATGGCCATGCGGCTCGCCAGCCACGACCCCGAGGTGCATCGGAAGCGCGCGCCGGCCGAGCCGGATGCTCGCGCCGCTTACGATGCGCTCGAGCAGGCCCGGGTCGAGGCCCTGGGCTGCGTGCGCATGCCCGGCATGTCCGGCAACATCCACGAGATGCTGGAAGATCGGCTTTTCCGGCAGAATTTCGCCGAGGTGAATGACAAGGCAGATGCGCCGATCGCCGAGGCGCTGGGCCTGATCCTGCGCGAACGCGTCGCCGGTATTCCGGTGCCGCCGTCCGGGCACGCCCTCGTCGATCTCTGGCGCAAGGAGATCGAGCAGAAGGCCGGCAACTCGCTGACGACGCTGCTCGGGAAGTTCGAAGACCAGGAGCTCTTCAGCCGCGCCATGCGGCAGCTGTTGCGCGATCTTTCGCTCGTCCCCGACAGCGATCTCGACGACAGCGAGGGCGAGGACGGCGAACAGGGCGACGACCAGGAGCCCGAGCGCGGCAAGGACGACGAGAAGAACCCCGAGCAGGGAGAAGGCGAGAGCGAAGACGCCGAGGCCGACGAGGACCAGACCCCCGGCCAGTCGGAAGAGACCGGCGATGTCGAGGGCTCGGAAGCCGAGTTCGACCAGTCCGACGAGGAGGAATCGAGCGAGGCCGGCGAGGATTCGCCCAATCCCCCGCCGCCCGGCGCCATTCCCAACGAATTCGCCAACCAGTTCAACTACAAAATCCTCACCCAGAAGTTCGACGAGATCGTCAAGGCGAGCGAGCTTTGCCCGCCAGAGGAGCTCGACCAGCTGCGCGGCATTCTCGACAAGCAGCTCGAGAACCTTGCCGGCGCGGTGGCGCGCCTCGCCAACAAGCTGCAACGCAAGCTGATGGCGCAGCAGAACCGCAGCTGGAAGTTCGATCTCGAGGAAGGCCTGCTGGACACCGCGCGTTTGACCCGCGTGGTGACCGACCCGATGCAGGCACTGTCGTTCAAGGAAGAGAGCGAAACCGACTTCCGCGACACCGTGGTGACGCTGCTTATCGACAATTCCGGCTCGATGCGTGGCCGGCCGATCACCATTGCGGCGATCTGCGGCGACATTCTCGCCCGCACTCTGGAACGCTGCGGCGTGAAGGTGGAGATTCTCGGCTTCACCACTCGCGCCTGGAAGGGCGGCAAGAGCCGCGAGGCGTGGCTCGAAGCCGGGCGGCCGCCCAATCCGGGCCGCGTCAACGACATCCGCCACATCATCTACAAGGCCGCCGACGAGCCCTGGCGCCATGCGCGGCGCAACCTCGGGCTGATGATGCGCGAGGGGCTGCTGAAGGAGAATATCGACGGCGAGGCGCTCGAATGGGCGCGCAAGCGCCTGATGGGCCGGCCAGAAAACCGCCGCATCCTGATGGTGATTTCCGACGGTGCGCCGGTGGACGACTCGACTCAGAGCGTCAATGCCGGGAACTATCTCGAGGCCCATTTGCGGCAGGTCATCGAAGACATCGAGACGCGCTCGCCGATCCAGCTGGTAGCGGTGGGCATCGGCCATGACGTGACGCGCTACTATCGTCGCGCCGTGACCCTGCTCGATGCCGAGGAACTCGCCGGTGCGCTCACCGACGAACTGGCGGCACTGTTCGACGAGGAGCCGCCGGGCGAGTACCGCAGGAGCCGGTTCGGATGACCGGACCGGCGCCGCTCCCGCGCTTCCTCGCAGCTGGGCTGCTGGCGACGGGACTTGGCGCGACCGCGATTACTCTCGTGAGCCGACAAGGTCTGGCACAAGCATTGCCGGACAGTGAACCCACCGTCACCGCCAACCAGCTGTCGACCTTCATGACCGCCCAAGTCGGCCAGCCGGTGCAGGGCCTTATCTGGCGCGGCGGGCTGGACATGCAAAGCCCCTCCGACATGTTCGGCGGCCTCTCCGGTCTCGCATTCACGGGCCCGGACCAGCGGCTGGTGATGGTCTCGGACCGCGGCAACTTCGTCTCCGGCCAATTGATCTATGACGAGCAGGGCAGCCCGTTGAGTCTGGTCGGCGTCAAGATCGAGCCGATGCAGAATTCCAAGGGCAACGAATTGCCCAGGCAATATGCCCGCGATGCCGAAGCCATTGCGGTGATCGTCCGCGACGGCAAGCCCGCTGCGGTCCGGGTCGGCTTCGAGAACCTGACGCGCGTATCCGACTTCCAGCTCGTCGACTCCGTGCCGAGCGGCCCCGCCCGTGAGATCACCATTCCCGACTGGCTCACCGAGACGCGCACCAATGCCAGCCTCGAAGCCGTCTGCATCGCCCCGCCCGCCTCGCCGATCGCCGGCTCGACCCTGCTGCTCACCGAGGGCGTGATCGACGGCGACGGGCAGCACGCGGCGCATCTCCTCGGCCAGAATGACAGGGGACCGCTGAGCTATCTCTCCTCGGACGGCACCAACCCGGCCGACTGCGCCTTCCTGCCCAATGGCGATCTCCTGGTGCTCGAGCGCGGCATCGCGCTCTTCACCTTCAGCATGCGGTTGAAGCGCGTCGCGGCCGCCGACGTGAAGCCCGGAGCGCACATGCAGGGCGAAACGCTGCTGCAGGCGAGTGGCGGCGATATCGACAACATGGAAGCCGTCGCCGTCCATGCCGGGCCAGATGGCGAGACCCGCATCACCCTGGTTTCGGACAACAACTTCAACGACTGGGAGCGCAACCTGCTCCTCGAGTTCAGCCTGCCGGAGTAGCGCGATGACCGCCCGGGATACCCTCACGGCTTACGAACAGCGCATCAACCGGCACGACTTCGACCTGCTGCTCGACCAGATCGCGCCGGACGCCACGTTCTGGTTCTCGGATGGGTCGCATCGCGGGATTGCCGAGATACGATCCGCCTTCGAGAAGACCTGGGAGGCGATGGGCGACGGGGAGCACTATTGGCTCACCGACGTCGAGTGGGTCGCCGAGGGCAGCGAAGCCGCAGCGTGCATCTATCAGTTCAACTGGCGATGTGGTGAGCAGAATGGATCGGGGCGCGGGACGACGGTGCTCGCGCGGACCAGCGCCGGATGGCGCATCGTGCACGAGCACCTGAGCCGGATGCCTTAGGCGGTCGCCGCGCCCAGCGCCGGTAGCGGCATCAGCTTGCCCATCAGGGCGCGGTAGGGTGCGAGCAGCAGCAAGGCAGCGAGGAACTTGACGAGGAAGTCGCCCGCAGCCAGCGAGACCCACAGCGGCACTTCCGCGCCGACACTGAGGAAGGGTGCCGGGAAGCCCAGCGAATTGTCGGTGGCGCCATAGACGGCGTCGACAAAGGCGAAGGACGGCGCAAAGGCGATCGAAAAGAAGATTGCCGTATCGAGTAGCGAGCCGAACAGCGAGCCGGCCAGCGGCGGCAGGAACCACCTACGGCTGCTCCTGAGGCGCGAGAACACCGAGATGTCGAGCAGCTGACCGATGAGGAAGGCCGTGACCGAGGCCGTGGCGATACGGGCCGTCGTCGCCGGAGCGCCGCCAGCATTCCAGGGCAGCGGATTGAAGCTCAAATAGAAGGACAGCGCCACTGCGACCAGGAACCCGGCCGCCACGACCAGGCGAGCGTGGTTGGCGCCGTCATAGCGATTGACGAGGTCGGTGACGAGGAAGGCGAAGGGGTAGGTGAAGGCACCCCAGGTGAGCAGGTCCGCGAGATTGATCGGGCCAAGCTGGAGCTGCAGCGGGTAGAGAACAAGAATGTTGGAGGCCGTGACGATAACGACCATGGCAGCAATGGCTGCCAGCAGGCGAGCGAGCATTTCATGCACCTCTATGAAGCCGCTCTCCGGCATCAGACCGGCGCGGCGGGAATAGTCTACATCAAAAGCGAACCGCGCGGCGCTTGCGGCACCGCGCGGTTCGAAACTGGAAGCCGAAAGCCTTACGCGGCGATGGCCGCGCGCACTTCCTTCTTGAGCAGCAGGGCGCGGGGGCTCAGCTCGTCGTCGGAGGCCTTGAGCAGGAAGGCATCGAGGCCGCCACGGTGCTCGACGGTGCGGAGCGCGTTGGCCGAAATGCGCAGCTTCACGGTCTTGCCGAGGCTGTCGGAGATCAGCGACACGTTGAGCAGGTTCGGGAGGAACCGGCGACGGGTGCGGTTGAGCGCGTGGCTCACGGTATTACCGGTCATAACGCCCTTACCGGTCAGTTCACAGCGGCGTGCCATCTGGTCTTTATCCTGTCAAAGGCCCTCGGCGCGGGGAGTACCCGCGCAACGGGCTGGAGTCTGTTCTTGATTGTGGGCGCTTCCATAGAGAAACACCCCGTCCGCGTCAAGTTATCCGGGCTTTCAGCCGTTGGCGGCCTCAGAACTTGTAGCGCACGCCCGCGGTGATGACGTTGGACGCGTCGAGATCGGCGATGAGACCGAAACCGCCGGAGCGGTGATGGAAGCGGGTGAACACTTCCCATTGCGGCTGGTCGACCAGGGACAGCGCGAGCTCGGGGCCGAGATAGATGAGGAGCGGCGCGTTGCTCTGGCCTGCCGCGGCGATGCGCTGCGCCTCATAGCCCTGCGTGCCGGTAGTGTAGGAGAGGCCGATCGAGAACAGCGGCGAGATGCGGAAATTGCCGAAGACGAAGCCGTCATAGCGGGCAAAGAGCGCGGCCCAGAGCTCGGCCGAGGCGGCGTCCGCGCCGAAGCGGCCGGCAAGGCCGGCTTCCACCCCGGCGCGAACATCCTTGTAGTCGAACAGCGTGCGCTGATAGCCGGCCGCGACGAGGTAGGTGTCGTCCCAAGTCACCGTCCAGGGCAGGAAGCCGTCGCCGAACCAGCGGGTATGGAAGCGGCCGCCGAAGAAGAACACGGACTCGTCATAGGCCGAAAGCACAGTCTTTTCAGGATAGGATTGCGCCTGGCTGGTCCCCCCCGCGACCAACACCATCGCCAGGACGACGAAAACAGTACGAACAACACGCAGCATCAGATTGCCCCCGCAAGGCCGACTAAACTCTGACGCTGCCGAAAGGTTCCACGTATAGGCGAGACCGTCCACCGCCCATCGTCGGATGCGCAAACGCAGTGGCCGTCGGGTCACACCCACGAAACGGTGAGTCCCTTGCGCGCCCAAGGCGTCGCGGGCATTTTTTGCGGGCGCCGATTCGGGTCGGATGCGCGCTTTTTGTCGCCAGAGGTCGCCTTGTTCCAGAGACTCTCCTCGCTTGCCGGAGCCCTGTTCCTCGCGTTGTGCGCGTCCTGCAACGCGGCCGCCGCTGCCGAAGTCAGAGCCATTGCCGACTACGCCGTATCGCTGGGCAATACCAACATCGCCAATGTCACCATCGGACTCGAGGACGATGGTCGGCGCTACCGGCTCGACGCCAATGCCCGGATCACGGGCC
>DATCRS010000237.1:0-2025 GCA_036568845.1 Devosia sp.
CACCTGGGGCTGGACCCAGGAAGAGTCGATGAAGAACGCAACCGAGGCGCTCGGCTGGAAGACCCTGACGCCGGTTCGCACCCCGGTGGGCGCCGGTGACTTCAGCCAGTACATCACCCCGGTGCTCAATTCCGGCGCCGACGTGCTGATCCTCAACCACTACGGCTTCGACATGGTCAACTCGCTGACCCAGGCGGTGCAGTTCGGCCTGCGCGACAAGCAGGTCAACGGCAAGCAGTTCGAAATCGTGGTGCCGCTGGTGTCCGACCTCATGGCCAAGGGTGCTGGCGATGCCATCAAGGGCATCTACGGCACGGCCAACTGGGACTGGCAGCTGACCGACGATGCGACCAAGGCCTTCACCAAGTCGTTCGGCGCAAAATACGGCCAGCCGCCGAGCCAGGCCGCGCACACCTCCTACGTGCAAACCCTGCTCTATGCCGATGCGTGCGAGCGTGCTGGCACCTTCTATCCGCCCGAAGTCATCAAGGCCCTCGAGGACTACGACTTCGATGGTCTTGGCAACGGTCCGACCACTTATCGTGGCGCCGACCATCAGTGCTTCAAGGATGTCTACGTGGTGCAGGGCAAGGCCGAACCGGCCAACCCGTTCGACCTGCTCGAGGTCGTCGACGTGGCCTCCAAGGACGCGGTGACCTACGACCCCGCCATCTTCGGCGGCGAACTCGGGCCAGACACACCGGCCATGTGCTGACCGCTTTGTCTGTGGTGGCTGCCCCTTTCAGCTGCCGCAGGCGCCTTAGCCGGGTCCCTTCTCCCGCCATCCGCAATTGGTGGGAGGAGGTGGCTCGGCGAAGCCGATACGGTGTGCGGAGATCGAAATGGAAGCCATACTCGCGCAGCTTCTGAACGGCCTGGACAAGGGCGGCGCCTATGCGCTCATCGCCCTGGGTCTCACCCTGGTGTTCGGTACGCTGGGTGTCGTCAATTTCGCGCATGGTGCACTTTTCATGCTCGGCGCCTTCTGCGCCGTCGCCTTCCGGCAGCTGATCACGCTCGAGACCGTCACGATTTCGGAGACGGAACTCTCCCCCTGGGGCGCGCCGCTCGAGATCAAAACCCCTCTGGCACAGATGTGGTTCGGCGATTTCGGCGCGGTGCTGGTCGAGTACTCGGTGCCGTTCTCCATCCTTCTCGCCATTCCGGTGATGCTGCTCATCGGCATCCTGCTCGAGCGCGGCATCATCCAGCACTTCTACAAGCGCGCCCATGCCGAGCAGATTCTCGTGACCTTCGGCCTCGCGATTGTGCTGCAGGAGATCGTCAAGGCGATCTTCGGCCCCAACCCGATCAGCCAGCCGATGCCCTCCGCCCTGCGCGGTGCCGCTGATGTCGGGTCCTGGCTCGGTCTCTCCCCCGGCGCCGTGACCTATCCCTGGTGGCGCCTCACCTACTTCCTTTTCTCCGCAGGTGTCATCGGCGCCGTCTTCGCCTTTCTGCGCTTCACCACCTTTGGCATGGTCGTCCGCGCCGGCATGGCCGACCGCGAGACCGTCGGGCTCCTCGGCATCAATATCGACCGGCGCTTCACCATCATGTTCGGCATCGCCGCCGTCGTCGCCGGCCTCGCCGGGGTCATGTATACCCCGCTGGTGCCGCCCAACTATCACATGGGTATGGACTTTCTGGTGCTGAGCTTCGTCGTGGTCGTCGTCGGCGGCATGGGCTCGCTGCCCGGCGCCGTCGCCGCAGGGTTCCTGCTCGGCATTCTGCAGAGCTTTGCCTCAATGAACGAGGTCAAACAGCTGATCCCCGGCATCGACCAGATCATCGTTTACGCCACTGCCGTGGTGATCCTGCTCGTACGCCCGCGTGGCCTGCTCGGCCGGCGCGGCATGATGGAGGGCTGACCGATGGACGTCTTCCGCCTGCCCCGCCGTGACCTCATCACCTTCGCCCTTTTCGGGCTGGTGGTGGTGCTGATGCCGCTCTGGCTCAGCCCGCTCGGCGCCGCCTATCCGGGCCTCCTGCAGAAGTTCGCGATCTACGCGATCTTCGCCATCG
>DATCRS010000238.1:0-3723 GCA_036568845.1 Devosia sp.
GCATCGAGAGGGGCGACGATATCGAGGTGGCCCTGGTGTCGGCGCCAGTCGAGCAACCAGCCACCAATGCGCCGGGCGGGCTCCAGCCGACGACCACGGTGCCTGCCTGGGGGCAGCCAGCGCCTTCCGAGCCGGGGGCAGCAACGCCATCGGGTCCAGCTTATGTGATGCTGGCCTGGCGCGAGAGCCAGGAGGAAGCGGATCGCTCGCTGAAATACGCCAAGGACCGGTTTGCCGGTGCGCTGGGAAGCGCCGTGCCCGAGGTCACGACCGGCGAAGGCTCCGCGGGCCCGATCTACGGCGTGCGAGTGCCCGCGGCATCGATGGAAAATGCCAACGCCATCTGTGCGGCCATCCAGTCCGCGGGCGGCGGCTGCTATGTGGCTGCCGCCAGCTAGGGGCGACTGGCCTCGAACCTCGGGTAGGTGAACCCGGTCAGGGTTTCGCTGGCGCGCCAGAGCCATTCGGCCATGGCACGGTCCTGGGCCTGCTTGGCGGCGGGGTGTTGGCGCTTGCGGTAGAAATAGCGACCGGTGACGCCGGCGAGAGTTTCGGCGCTGGCGAGGTAGACCGGCGTCTGGGCCGCTTCGGCAGGCGAGATCGTGAACGGTCTTGCGATGACCATGCCGAGCCTCGCCAGCAGACCATTGTTCTTCGAGAAGTTGGAGTCGACGGCCCCCGGATGAAGGGCGTTGGCCGTGACACGCGTACCGGAGAGCCGGCGGGCGAGCTCGAAGGTGAAGTAGAGATTTGCGAGCTTTGAGGCGGCGTAGGCACCGAAGGCAGTGTAGAGGCGCCGGCGTTGCGGGTCGTCGCGGCGGATGTGGCCGGCCTGGTGCGCGTCGGACGAGACAACGACGACACGGCCCTGCGGCGCCTTGACGAGGTGCTCCAGAAGCAGCCCGGTCAAGAGGAAATGGGCGAGGTGGTTGATGGCAAACGTTTCCTCGTAGCCGTCGACGGTCTCTCGGCGTCTCATGTTGATGGTGCCGGCATTGGCGATCAAGACATCAACATGATCAAAACGCTCGAGCAGCGTGCCGGCGGCGGAGCGCACGTCATCGAGCCGGGCAAGGTCGCAGGAGAGAAACGAGAGGCGGTCCGGATATTTGGCCGAGGCGCGCAGTTCGGCGAGCGTCTGGTGGCCCTTGTCGAAGTCCCGGCCGAGGATGGCGACGGTGGCGCCCAGCCGCGCCAGCTCGCGCGCCGTCTCCTTGCCCACGCCGCTGGTGGCCCCGGTGATGACGACGATGCGATTGTCCATGGGGCCTCCGGACGGGGTCCCATGGAGATAGTTATGTGATCGAGTCGGTCAATGGTTCGTCGCACCCGCTACTGCGACGCGGCTTGTCAGTCCTTCCACCAGAGGAAGCCGTTACTTGTCTCCACGCACGGGCCCTCGACGATCTCCTCGTGGGTTTCCTCCGGCGTGACGATCGATTGGGGGACGCCGTTGGCGTCGAAATGACCGATGAAGTTCCCGATGCGCTTGGGATCGGGAACGCCGTGAGTGCCGCTATGGACCAGCACCGTCATGAAGGTGGGGGTGCACGAGTGGCATTCGTACGAATAACCCGCTTGGGCCGGCGGGGCAGTCAAGAAAGTCAGAGACAATAGTGCCGCAAGCGAAACAACAGTTCGCATTTTGTTCTCCCTCATACTCTGCTCTTGGCAAATGAAGGCGCGCGGCTTGGTCAGCAGGCGGGCCAAGCTGTGGTCAGGCGGATCCAACATCCGCCTGATGGTTAGTAGAAAGTAAATTTCGTGGGGAAATCAAGCGACTTTACTTGACTTTCGCTGTTAAGGTTGATTCGTCGCATCGCGTCTGGGTGGCGCTAGGGGCTCAGCGCAAGCTTGATGGCGTAGCCGATGACAGCGATGGTGGCGACGCCGGCGAGCCAGAGGCCGGCGAACCAGAGGAGGCGCTTGCCGAGCGGGGCTGCGGCCATCAGTGGTAGCCCTCCTCGGGATCGACCTTGCCGCGGAACACCCAGTACGCGTAGCCCGTATAGGCGAGGATGATCGGTACCAGCACCGCCGCGCCAACGAGGAGGAAGGCAAGGGACGAGTCCGGCGCCGCGGCTTCCTCGATCGTCAGCGCCCCAGGCACGATGTAGGGGTAAAAGCTGATGCCGATCCCGACGAAGCTCAGGATGAAAATGCCGAGCGCGGCGAGGAATGGCAGCAGTTGCTGATCGTGCCTGAGGCCCCACCAGAGGCCAAAGGCGCAGAGAAACAGGAGCAGCGGCACGAAGGCCGAGAAGAAGGCGGTCGGGAAGCCGAACCAGCGCTCGAAATAGATCGGCTCGAGGAAGGGCGTCCAGAGGCTGACCACGCCGATCAACGCCAGCGTGCCGACGCCGGCGACGAGCGCGATGCGACGTGCATTTTCCTGGAGCACGCCGGTGGTCTTGAGATTGAGCCAGGTTGCGCCAAGGAGCGCGTAGCCGATGGCGACTGCGAGGCCGGTGAGGATGGAGAAGGGCGTCAGCCAGTCCCACCAGCCACCGGCATAGGCGCGATCGACGATTGCGATGCCCTGCACCAGCGCGCCCAACGCGATGCCCTGCATGACGGCGGCGACGGTCGAGCCGATGGCAAAACCCCATTCCCAGAGCGGCTTCCAGCGCTTGGTGCGGAAACGGAACTCGAAGGCGACGCCGCGGAAAATAAGTCCGAGCAGCATCAGGATCAGCGGAACGTAAAGCGCTGGCAGTACTGTGGCATAGGCGAGGGGGAACACGGCCATGAGCCCACCGCCGCCGAGCACCAGCCAGGTCTCGTTGCCGTCCCAGACCGGGGCGATGGAGTTGGTCATTACGTTGCGATCATGGTCGTCGGGAAAGAGCGGGAAGAGGATGCCGATGCCCAGGTCGAAGCCGTCGAGAACGACATAAGCCAGAACCGCGAAGGCGATGAACCCGGCCCATATGAAGGCGAGATCAAACATGGCCGGCCTCCTCGAGCTGCTGGGCCGGGGTGATGCCGGCGGCGCGATGCGGCCCCTCCTGCAATTCGCCCTGGTCGCCGGCCTCGGGGGTGCGGCCGAACAGCCGGAAGAGGTAGAAGACACCGGCGCCGAAGACGATGAAATAGACGACGATGAAGGCGACGAGCGACGCGCCGACGGCCGGGGCCTCGACCGGCGACAGGCTCTCGCCGGTGCGCAGAAGGCCGTAGACGGTGAAAGGTTGGCGACCGACTTCGGTGGTGTACCACCCGGCCAGGACAGCGATGAAGCCCGAAGGACCCATCGCAACGGCGGCGCGATGCAGCCAGGTGCTGGTATAGAGCGACTTCCGCCAACGCGCCCAAAGCGACCAGAGGCCCACCAGCAGCATCAGCACACCGAGTCCCACCATGATGCGGAAGGTGAAGAAGGGGATCAGCGCCGGCGGGCGCTCATCGGGCGGGAAGGCCTTGAGGCCCTTTACCTCGGCGTTAATGTTGTGGGCGAGGATCAGCGAGCCGAGATAGGGGATCTCGAGGGCAAAATGCGTGGTCTCGGCCTTGTCGTCCGGAATGCCGAAGAGGATCAGCGGCGCGCCGGTATGTGTCTCGTAGTGCCCCTCCATGGCAGCGATCTTGGCGGGCTGGTACTCGAAGGTGTTGAGCCCTTGCTGGTCGCCGGCAAGAATCTGGATCGGTGTCACCAGCGCGGCCATCCACATGGCCATCGAGAACATTATGCGGGCCTGGCGGTTGGCGCTGTTGCGCAGCAAG
>DATCRS010000239.1:0-2361 GCA_036568845.1 Devosia sp.
CATCCGCGCCAATGTCATCCTGCCAGGCCTCATGAATACGCCGATGGCCGTCGACACCCGCGCCCGCGAATGGTCCAAGACCCGCGCCGAAGTCGAGGCCGAGCGCGACAGCAAGGTGCCGCTGCGCAGGAAGATGGGCACGGGCTGGGACGTCGCGAACGCCGCGCTTTTCCTGGCATCGGATGAGGCGAATTTCATCACCGGGGTGACGCTGCCGGTGGATGGCGGGGCGAGCGTGCGACGAGGATAGATCGCCGCGCGACTGCTAGTGCGTCACTCGCCAGATCGTACCGGCGGTGTCCTCGGACACCAGCAACGCTCCATCCTTCGCAACCGCAATTCCAACCGGTCGTCCCCACGCCTGCGAGTCGTTCACGACGAAGCCCGTGAGAAAATCCTCGTACTCGCCGGTCGGCTTGCCATCCTTCATCCTGATGCGGATCACCTTGTAGCCGGTGCGCTTCGAACGGTTCCAGGAACCGTGCTCGGCGGCGAAGGCGTCGCCCTGGTATTCGGACGGAAACTGCGTGCCTTGGTAGAAGGTCATACCAAGCGAGGCCGAATGCGGCTGGATCAACACATCTGGGACCGTCACCTTGTCCTTGAGGTCCGGCCGCGCGCCGGCGTGACGCGGGTCTTCGTTGTTGCCGATGTAGAACCACGGCCAGCCGTAGAAGCCGCCCTCCTTCACGCTGGTGACGTAGTCGGGCACGAGATCGTCGCCGAGGCCGTCGCGCTCGTTGGTCGAGCACCAGGGCATGCCGGTCTGCGGCTGGATTGCAAGGCCGACACAGTTGCGGATGCCGGTGGCATAGAGCTTGCGGTCCTTGCCCTCTGGCGTGAACGAGAGCACCGCGCCGCGCTCGGCCTCATAGCCCCAGGATGCGCCGAGCGCCTGCGAGCGCGCCCAGGCTTCGAGCCCGCCGGGAGGGTTCCCCATGCCTTCGGCGACATTGCTGGCGGAGCCGACCGATACCAGCATGCGTTTGCCGTCCGGCGTGAACACGATGTCGCGGGTGGAATGGCCCGATCCGTGTGCGAGGTTTTCCACCACCACGTCGGCCTTGCCCGACGCTTTCAAATCGCCGGCGTGATAGGGGAAGCGGACGACGTTGCCGGCATTGGCGACATAGACCCATTGCGGATTGTCACCGATGGGGAAGAACGCGACGCCGAACGGACGGGTCAGCCCGCTGGCAAAGATCTCGTTGGTCGCAACTTTGCCGCCCTCCCCGAGCCGCAATACGCGAATGCGCCCCGGCCCGGTCTCGGCGACGAAGATGTCGCCATTCGGCGCGACGCGCAGCACGCGCGGGTCGGAGAGGCCATCAGCCAAAAGCTCGATCTTGAATCCATCGGGCACGTCAGGCGTCGCACTACCGCGAGCCGTCACCCGCGTAGGGTTGGAGACCGAGGGCGAGGCGCCGGGCCTGGCCAGATCCTGCGGGCGGATCAGCCTGACGGTGCCGGGCTTGTCGGACTGCCAGCTGCCATAGGCATCCTTGCCCTGCAGCACGGGCTCGCCTTGCGCAGCGGTGCAGACGACCACCAGCCATGCGGGCACCACCATGTGTGAAACATGAATCTTCACGCCACCTTCCTCCCGGACTCATCTGCCAAATCCCACGTCAGCTCATGCCCGCACGATGTGCAGAGGGTGTGACCCATCGTACTGGAAAACGGCGCGGATCGGTGCGACAGATTGTAAGGGCACGGCCGCAGGTTGCGGTCATCAAAGCTGCGGCATCGGTGTCGCGATTGATGGGGTGATCATGTGGGGATCGATCATATCGGAATGGGCGAGCCTGCTGCTGCGCTGGCTCCACGTTGTGGCCGCGATCGCCTGGATCGGCAGTTCCTTCTATTTCATCGCCCTCGATCTCAGCCTTAAGCCCAGGGGTGACCTGCCTGATGGCGTGCAGGGCGAGGCCTGGCAAGTCCATGGCGGCGGCTTCTACCGGATCATGAAATATCTGGTGGCCCCCAACCAGATGCCGGACGAATTGACCTGGTTCAAATGGGAGGCCTACACCACCTGGCTGTCCGGCTTCGCGCTGATGGTGGTGGTGTACTATCTCGACGCCGATTTGTTCCTGGTCGACAAGTCGATCCTCGACCTCACGCCATTCCAGGCCGGGCTGTTCAGCTTCGGCAGCCTCGCACTGGCATGGCTGCTTTACGAGGCCGCATGCCGCACCGGACTTGCGCAGCGCGAGCTGCCCTTCGCCATCGGCGGCTATCTGTTCCTGGTCGCGCTGACCTACGCCTTCACCCATGTGCTGAGCGGCCGCGGCGCCTTCAACCAGATCGGCGCGCTGATCGGCACCATCATGGTCGCCAATGTCTTCGCGGTGATCATCC
>DATCRS010000240.1:0-3546 GCA_036568845.1 Devosia sp.
CAGCGCCACGGCAATGCCGACGAAGCCGGCATCGGAGACGAAATCGAGCACCAGCCGGTACTGCACGCCGACGATCTGGTTGACCGCCACCATGCCGGCGAGGGCACCGGACAGCGTCATCACGATCATGATGGTGCGCGAGTTGGAGATGCCGGCATAGGTGGTGGCCGTCGGATTGTGACCGAGGGCGCGCATCTGGAAGCCGAAGCGGGTATGCCAGATCAGGATGTAAGCGCCGACCAGGCAGGCGAGCGCCAGGAGCAGCGTGAAGTTGACATCGGTGTTCTTGAACCAGGGGATGAAGGCGCCGAGCTTGGGCATGCGGCCCTCGGCAGCGATCATTGCCGATTCCGGCGCCAGCACGCCCGGCGGCTTCAACACGTTGACCACCATGTAGACCATGATCGCGGCGGCGATGAAGTTGAACATGATGGTGGTGATGACGACGTGACTGCCGCGCTTGGCCTGCAGCCAGCCCGGGATGAAGGCCCAGAGACCGCCGACTGCGGCAGCGGCGAGGATGGCGATGGGAAAGGTGATCCACCAAGGCAGGGACTGCAGCGGCAGCACCACCCAGATCACCCCGAGGCCGGCAATATAGGCCTGGCCGTTACCACCGATATTGAAAAGGCCGGCATGCGCGGCGACCGCCACGGCGAGGCCGGTGAAGATGAAGTTGGTGGAGTAGTAGAGCGTGTAGCCGAGATTATAGCCGTTGCCGAAGGCGCCAGTGACGATGGCATCCAGCGCGGCAAGCGGATCCTGGCCGATGGCGAGGACGACGATGCCGGCGACGACGAAGGCCAGCGCCAGGTTGATCAGCGGCAGGAGCGCGATATCGGCCCAGCGGGGCAAGGGGCGGAGCGCGCTCATGCGGTCTGTCCTTCCGCGGCGGCCGCCGGGGCAGCCTGGTCGCCGGTGACGCCGGCCATCATCAGGCCAAGCTCGCCCTCGCTGGCCGTGGCCGGGTCCGCTTCGCCGACGATGTGACCGTCGAACATCACGAGGATGCGGTCCGAGAGCGATCGGATCTCATCGAGCTCGACGGAGACGAGGAGGATCGCCTTGCCGGCGTCGCGCATCTTGATGATCTGGTTGTGGATGAACTCGATGGCGCCGATGTCGACGCCGCGGGTGGGCTGGCCGACGATCAGCACTTCGGGGTCGTTCGACATTTCCCGGGCAAGGACGATCTTCTGCTGGTTGCCGCCGGAGAAGTTGGCCGTCTTCAACCGCTCGTTGGCCGGGCGCACATCGAAGGTCTTCATGCGCTCGGTCGCCTGGGCGCGGGCGGCCTTGATGTCGAGGAGGACGCCCTTGCCGTAGGCCGGCTCGTCCTCGTGGCCAAGCATGTTGTTCTCCCACTCCTCGAACGCGGTGACGAGGCCCATGCGCTGGCGATCCTCAGGCACGTGGGCCAGTCCGGCCTGCCGGGCGCGATGGGCGCCGTCGTCGCCCTCGAGGGAGAGCGGTGTACCCTTGAGACGGACGATGCCGCTAGCCTGGTCGCGCATGCCCGAGACCGATTCAAGCAGCTCGGTCTGGCCGTTGCCGGCGACACCGGCAATGCCGACGATCTCTCCGGCCCTGACGGAAAAGCTCACATCCTTGACGCGGGTGACGCCGAGGTCGTCCTTGACCACGAGGTTTTCGACCTCAAGGAAGACCTTGCCGGGCGAGGCGGGGCCCTTTTCGACGCGCAACAACACGCGGCGGCCGACCATCAGCTCGGCCAGTTGCTCGGGATTGGTCTCGGAGGTCTTGAGCGTATCCACCATGGCGCCCTGGCGCATCACCGAAACGTAGTCGGTAATCGCCATGATCTCGCGCAGCTTGTGGGTGATGAGGATGATGGTCTTGCCCTGGTCGCGCAGCACGCGCAGCACGCGGAAGAGGTCATCGGCCTCTGCAGGGGTCAGGACACCGGTCGGTTCGTCGAGGATCAGCACGTCGGCGCCGCGGTAGAGTGCCTTCAGGATCTCGACGCGCTGCTGGGTGCCGACCGAAACGTCCTCGATGATGGCGTCGGGATCGACGTCGAGGCGGTATTCCTTGGAGAGGCGGGTGAGTTCCTTGCGCGCGCGCTCCAGGCTGGGGCCGAGCAGCGCGTTGTCCTCGACGCCGAGCACGACGTTTTCGAGAACGGAGAAATTCTCGACCAGCATGAAGTGCTGGTGGACCATGCCGATGCCGAGGGCGAGGGCATGGCGGGAATCGGTGATGGCGTGGGGGGTGCCGTCGACGCGGATCTCGCCGCTGTCGGCAGTGTAGAAGCCATAGAGGATCGACATCAGCGTCGACTTGCCGGCGCCGTTCTCGCCGACGATGCCGTGCACGCTGCCGCGGCGGATGGCAAGGTCGATGTCCCGGTTGGCATGGACCGGGCCGAAACTCTTGTTGATCTTGATGAGCTCGATGGCGAAATCGGATGCAGCAGCGGCCCCGGAGGGCCGCTGCGCGTGTCGATCACCATGGGGTGCGCTGGACGTCACCGCCGGACTCAGGCGCCCGGGCAGGTGTTGTCGGCGGTGTAGTCGTGTACCGTGATGGCGCCGGACTGGATCTGCGCCGAGAGGTCATCGACCTTGGCCTTGGTGGCGTCGTCGATCAGCGACTTGTTGTTGTCGTCGAGCGCGTAGCCGACACCGTTTTCCTTGAGGCCGAGCACGGTGATGCCGGGCTTGAAGGTGGCGTCGTCGCCCGCTTCCTTGAAGGCGTTGGTGACGGCAACGTCGACGCGCTTGAGCATCGAGGTCAGCACGGAACCCGGGTGCAGATAGTTCTGGTTGGAGTCGACGCCGATCGCGAGCTTGCCCGCGTCGGCTGCGGCCTGAAGCACGCCGAGGCCCGAGCCGCCGGCGGCGGCGAAGACCACATCGGCGCCGGCGTCGAACTGGGCCTTGGTCAGTTCACCGGCGGTCACCGGGTCGTTCCAGGCGGCCGGCGTGGTGCCGGTATAGTTCTCGATCACCTTGACGTCGGGGTTGGCTGCCTTGGCACCCTGCAGATAGCCGCAGTAGAACTTGTGGATGATCGGCACGTCCATGCCGCCGACGAAACCGACAGTGCCGGTCTGCGACTTGAGGGCCGCGAGGGCGCCCACGAGGAACGAGCCGGTGTGCTCGTCGAAGATGATCGACTGCACGTTAGGCTGGTCGACCACCGCGTCGATCACGACGAAATTGGTGTCCGGGAACTCGGCGGCGACGGTGCCGAGCGCCGTACCCCAGGAGAAGCCGGCCATGACGATCGGGTTCGCACCCTGGCTGGCGAAGCGGCGGAGCGCCTGCTCGCGCTGCGCGTCGTTCTGCAGCTCGAGATCGAGATAGGTGCCGCCGGTTTCCTTCTTCCATGCCTCGGCGCCGTTGAAGGCGGCCTCGTTGAAGGATTTGTCGAACTTGCCGCCCAGATCGTAGATGATCGCAGGATCGGCGAACGCAGCACCGGCGACGAGGGCCGTCATGGCGACGCCAGCGGCCAGAGCACCGAGGTGCTTTACGAACTTGTTCATTGATCAGTCTCCCTGTTTCGCGTGCGGCAAAGCCC
>DATCRS010000241.1:0-4965 GCA_036568845.1 Devosia sp.
AGTGGGTCGGTTGGCCTTCCCAACTCCGTGCGCTTGGCCCAGGGGCTTGGGACGACTCCCTTCCCCCTCCCGGCAATCTCTCCGCCAGCGTTCGTCGCGCTACCCGTCCACCGCGGAGTTGACGAGAGTGAATCTACGATAGCTTGAGAGGGCGGGGATAAGTGGGCCGAATTTTCGCGCAAGGCATTGAGCTAGCAAAGCTATCGGGCCTTGCTTGAAACCGCACTTTCCACTCCCTCGATGTCATCCCTGCGAAAGCAGGGACCCATTCATCAGCCCGCGCCTGGCGGTGAGATGGGTCCTCGGGTCGGCGCCCGAGGATGACGACTGAGGGGTTCGAGTCCGCGGGACCATGGGTCCCTGGTTGCGCAGGGATGACAGCCGGTGGGCGGTGAGAGCAAGTGCCAACACCAACGCGAGTACTCGTTGCCCCGGGCCCCAGCATGCGCTGGGGTGGCAGCCGGTGGTCGACGAGGGGGTGCGAGTAGAGCCCAAACAAGAAGGCCGCTCCGCAGAGCGGCCTTTCCTAATCACGTGCCCGGGGCAGGTTCCGGGGGGGCGTCGGGGGTGGGGCCAGAGCGCTTCTTGCCGGTCTTGCCGGCGCTAGGCACGCCCGAGGCCTTGGGAGCAGTGTCGGTGTCGCTTTCGCGCAGCGGCATCTGGCCGTTCATCAACCCGCGGATCTCGTCGCCGGTCAGCGTTTCGTACTCGATGAGCGCCTTGGCGATGGTGTGGAGATCGTCGATGTTCTCGCGGATCACCTTCTGCGCGGTCTGATAGCCCTCTTCCACGAACCGCTTCACTTCGGCGTCGACGATCTGCTGCGTCTCGTCCGACATGTGGATCTGGCGCGAGACCATCGAGCGGCCGAGGAACACCTCGTCCTGATTGTCGCCGTAGAGCAGCGGACCGAGCTTGTCGGACATGCCCCATTCCGTCGCCATGGCGCGGGCCAGGCCCGTCGCCATCTTGATGTCGGCCGAAGCACCGGAGGTCACCTTGTCGTAGCCGAAGATCTCTTCTTCGGCGACACGGCCACCCATGGCGACAGCGAGGTCGGCATAGGCCTTGCGGCGGGTGAGCGACACCTGGTCGCGTTCGGGCAGGCGCATCACCATGCCCAGCGCACGGCCGCGCGGAATGATGGTGGCCTTATGGATCGGGTCCGACGCGTCCATCTTGATGGCGAGCAGCGCGTGCCCGGCCTCGTGATAGGCGGTGAGCTTCTTGTCTTCCTCGGTGAGGCTGAGGGTGCGGCGCTCGGCGCCCATCATCAGCTTGTCCTTGGCGTCCTCGAACTCGGCCATGGTGACGAAGCGCTTGTTGCGGCGAGCGGCCAGCAGGGCGCCTTCGTTGACGAGGTTCATGAGGTCGGCACCCGAGAAACCGGGCGTACCACGGGCCAGCACCTTGAGGTCGACATCGGGGGCCAGCGGCACCTTGCGGACATGGACCTTGAGGATCTTTTCGCGGCCCTGCACGTCCGGGTTCGGGACGACAACCTGGCGGTCGAAGCGGCCGGGACGGAGCAGCGCCGGATCGAGTACGTCGGGACGGTTGGTCGCGGCGATGAGGATGATGCCCTCGTTCGCCTCGAAGCCGTCCATTTCGACCAGCAACTGGTTGAGGGTCTGCTCGCGCTCGTCGTTACCACCGCCGAGGCCAGCGCCGCGATGCCGGCCGACAGCGTCGATCTCGTCGATGAAGATGATGCACGGCGCATTCTTCTTGGCCTGCTCGAACATGTCGCGGACGCGGGATGCGCCGACGCCGACGAACATTTCGACGAAGTCCGAACCGGAAATGGTGAAGAACGGCACGTTCGCTTCGCCGGCAACGGCGCGCGCGATGAGCGTCTTACCGGTACCCGGCGGGCCGACGAGCAGCACGCCGCGCGGGATCTTGCCGCCCAGCCGCTGGAACTTTCCAGGATCGCGAAGGAATTCGACGATCTCTTCGAGGTCCTGCTTGGCCTCGTCGACACCGGCGACATCCTCGAAGGTGATCTTGCCCTGCGCCTCGGTGAGCAGCTTGGCGCGCGACTTGCCAAAGCCCATCGCGCCGCCGCGGCCGCCACCCTGCATCTGCCGGATGAAGAAGAACCACACGCCGATGATGACGAGGAATGGCAGCCAGCTCGACAGCAGCACGCCCCAGAACGGGCTCGATTCCGGCGCCCGCGCCGTGATCTGCACACCGCGGTCTTCGAGCCGCGAAATGTAGTCGGCGCCCGCGGGCAGCACGGTCTCGAAGCGCGAGCCATCGCGCAGCGTACCGGAGACCACGTTCTCTGTGATGGTCACCGAGGTGACGCTGCCGGAGTCCACATCGCTGATGAACTGGCTGTAGCTCTTGTCGGTGACCGAGATCGAGCGGGTCGACGACTGGAAGACCTGGAACAGGCCCATCAGCATGAAGAGGATGACCAGCCAGATGGCGAAGTTGCGGAAGTTGACGTTCATCAATCCTGTCCTGATGACCGGTGCAGGAGGGAGCACCGGCGAGTTAGGCGGAATGTAAGCCCGCCACTATGGCCTTACAAGGGCGAGTCCGAGCACTAGAGGTGCGTCGGATTGGCCCAAAAGTCGAGCGCGCAAGCCGCTCGCGGTTAATACGTAGTCACGCCGAACTTGGTTGCCTGCGACGCCTTTCGGCGGCCGCGGCGCGACCAGGCTCGGGAGCGATGCGAATGGTGTCGCCATCGGAAGTGACGACGCACCCGTGCAGCGTGGTCTTTAGCGGCTCGCGGATCAGCCGGTCGGTGAGGGCCTCGACGGCGCCGAGCGCATGCGGCTTCTGCCCCCCGCCAACGTGATCGAGCACGCGCTGCACGACGCGAACCGCTACCGCGTGCGGCTGTGCCCGTAGCCACGAACGGTCGAATTGGCGCGCCCTGGTTGCGAGATCGACACCGACTTCGGATGCCAAGGCCCGGCTCGCGAGCTGCTCGATGGCCCGGTCAGCGTCGCGCATACGCTCGGCGAAACGGCCGATGCGGCTCGCGTCGAGCCCGAGCGAAGCCAGCAGCGGCATCGCCCGGCGCCAGCGCACGCGCTCGTAGTCAGCGTCGGCATTGGAGGGATCAGTAACAGGTGTCAACCCGGCTTCGGCGACCACGGCTCTGAGCTGGTCGGGATCGACATCAAGCAAGGGGCGAACAACCTGCAGGTCACCCAGTGCCGAAAAATAGTCCATGCCGCGCAGGCCCTCGAGCCCGCTGCCATGCGCGAGGCGCATCAGAACGGTCTCCGCCTGATCCTGCAGATGATGGGCCGTCAGCAGCACTGATACCCGGTCGGCATCCATGGCCTCGGCGATCAGCGTGTAGCGGGCCTTGCGTGCCGCCTGCTGGATCCCGCTCCCGGGCTTCTTGCCCTCCCACCGGAGCGGGCGGGCGTGGAAGCCGAGCCGTTCCGCCTCGCGGCAGACGAAGGCGACCTCGTCCGCCGCTTCGGGCCTCAGCCCGTGGTCGACGGAATAGACAAAGAAACGGGAGCGGGTCTCGGGGGATTTGGCATAACGCGACGCCAGGAGCATCAGCGCCAGGCTGTCGGCCCCGCCCGAGACGGCGAGGCCCAGGCTGGGAAACTCGTCCAGCGGCGCAAAGATCGCCGCCGGATCGAGAGGTCCGCTCGCTAGGCGGGGCATTGCGCCTTGGTCTTCTCCTCGGCGAGCCGCTGCTTGAACGCGGCGGAAAGATCGAGGAAGCGCTTTTCCAGCGTGAAATAGGTGCGGCAGGCGAGCTCGGCCTGCTGCGTGCCATTGAGCGCGATGCCGAGCTTCAGCATCAGGTCGGGCGCGCGCTTGTCCGACTGGTATTTCTTATACCCCTCCGCCAGAACCAGCGCTGCATCCTCGTACTGCCCCTGCTGGATCATTGCCTCGCCGAGCCAGTTGGTGGCGTCGGCAGCGGCCGGATCGTCGGGGTAGAGCTCGATGAACTGCTGAAACTGCTCCTGCGCAAAGGCATAGTCGCCGCGGACGATCGCCTCGTAGCCAGCCTCGTACTGCGCCTTGGCGTCGCCACTGCTGGGCCTGGCACCCCCATCGAGCGAGAGGTCGAGCGGCCGGCTGCCGCCGAGATTCACGTCCTCGTCGAGCGAGCCGAGCGTGCCGGTGCCGCCACTGAGCATGGGATCCTGCGACTCGCCGAGACCAAAGTCCATCGGCTCGCCCTCACCGGGCGTGGCCTGGGGCGTGCCCTCGGGAAGTTGCTGAATGGAGCCGGTCTGGGTTTCGGTCTGCGGCAACTGCGGCGCCGGCGCGCCTCCGTCAGTTGCCGCTTGTGGTTTTCCCGCGCCACCGCCTTCCAGCTGCTGGAAGCGGAACTCGTTGTCCTCGGTCATCCGCTCGATCAGCGTCTGCATCTGCGTGAGCTGGAACTGCAGCCCCTCGACCTGGCCGGTGAGCAGGCGGATCTGCTCCTGCATCTCCTGGATCTGCACGGCGAGCTGCGCGGCACTCTGGTTCTGGGCCGAAGCCGGCGCGGCAAGGCTGAAGGCGAGCGTGGCGAAGAGCGCTAGGCTCTTGGCGAGGCGCCCGGGCGACAAGGCTAGGATCACGTTGCGATCTCCGTCACGTGTTCTGGGTGATGCAAGCTTAGGGTCAGTGCCCGGCAAATACACCGGAATCTTGGTCAAAAGATAGCGAGTCCTGCCGCCCAAACGGACGACGCCGGACGTCTTTCGACATCCGGCGCCTATGCCTCCAATCGGATGGGGTACGCGGTACGCTCAGGACAGAGTGGCTCGACCCGATCCGGCCCCCGACCGACCCTTACTGTACCACCGTCACAGCGCGGCGGTTTTGTGACCAGCACGAGATGTCGTCGCAAATGGCGACCGGGCGCTCCTTGCCGAACGATTTGGAACTGATGCGCGAGGCGCTCACGCCGCGGCTCACCAGATAGTTCACCACCACCGACGCGCGGCGGGCACCCAGCGCGATGTTGTATTCGCGGGTGCC
>DATCRS010000242.1:0-23887 GCA_036568845.1 Devosia sp.
GCTCGGCGCGTCCACCGTCGCCATCCTCACCACCGTCGGCATCGTGCTGTCGATGCTGTCGGAGACGATTCACTTCTTCTCCGACGTCAACCCGCTGAACTTCTTCTTCGGCACGGTGTGGGACCCGCGTTTCGCCGCCGCCGGTTCGGCCAGCCAGGAGGGGCAGTTCGGCCTCATCCCGCTCCTTGCCGGCACACTCTACATTGCCCTCGTCTCCATGCTCTTTGCCGTGCCGGTCGGGCTGATGGCCGCCGTCTACATGGGCGAATATGCCTCGGCGAGGGTGCGCTCGACGGTCAAGCCGCTGCTCGAGCTCCTCGCCGGCATTCCCACCATCGTCTACGGCATCTTTGCCGTGGTGACGCTGGGGCCGTTTCTGCGCGACCTTTCGGCGGCGCTGGCCGGCGGCACGCCCTTCATCCAGGCGCAGTCGGTCTTCACCGCCGGTCTGGTCATGGGCGTCATGCTGATCCCGGTGGTCTCCTCGCTCTCCGACGACGTCATCACCGCCGTGCCGCGTGCGATGCGTGACGGGTCGCTGGCGCTGGGCGCCACGCGCTCCGAAACCATCCGCAAAGTGATCCTGCCGGCGGCGCTGCCGGGCATCGTCGGCGCCTTGCTGCTCACCGCCTCCCGCGCCATTGGCGAAACCATGATCGTGGTGCTCGCTGCCGGTGTCGCCGCGCGGCTGACGATCAACCCGTTCGAGGCGATGACCACCATCACCGTCAAGATCGTCAATCAGCTCACCGGCGACCTTGAGTTCAACTCGCCGCAGACCCTGGTCGCTTTCGCCCTGGGCCTCACCCTCTTTGCCGTGACGCTCTGCATGAACGTCTACGCGCTCTATGTCGTCCGCAAGTATCGGGAGCAGTACGAATGACCGAGGCCGCCATGTCGTCCTCCACTGTCGCCACCACTGCCTCGGCGACTCCCGCTCGCCGCGACATCGGGCTCAAGAAGCGCCATGCAGCCGAGGCAAGGTTCCGCTTCTACGGCGTGGCCGCGATCTGCATCGGCATCGCCTTCCTCGCCATCCTCCTCGTTTCGATCATCGGCAAAGGCTACACCGCCTTCGTCCAGACCTCGATCTCCGTGCCAGTCTATTTCGATCCGCAAATCATCGACAAGGACAACGAGCGCGCGGCCAATCCCCGGGTCCTCGTCTCGGCCAACTACCCCGTCGTCGCCCGAAATGCCGTGGCCGCGGCGCTGGGCGTCGATCCCGAGGACAAGGCCGCGATGCGCCAGGTGGCCGGCATGGTGTCGGACGGCTCCCGCGCCCAGCTCCGCGCCATGGTGCAGGCCAATCCGTCCATCATCGGCACCACGCAGCCGGTGACCTTGCTTGCTTCGGGCGATCTCGACAGCGCCAACAAGGGCCAGGTCGATCTTTCCGTCGACGAGGGCCGCCGCAAGATCAACAATCAGCAGCTTGCCTGGATGCAGCAGCTCCGGCAGGCCGGCCAGCTCAGCACCGAGTTCAACTGGGGCCTGCTCACCTTCGGCGCCTCCAGCCGTGCCGAAACCGCGGGTCTGGGCGTGGCGCTCATCGGCTCGGCCTTCATGATGCTGATCGTCGTCGCCGTCGGCGTGCCGCTCGGCGTCGCGGCCTCGGTCTATCTCGAAGAGTTCGCCAAGAAGAACCGCTTCACCGACTTCGTCGAGGTCAACATCAACAACCTCGCGGCCGTGCCCTCGATCGTCTTCGGTCTCCTCGGCCTCGCCGTCTTTATCAACTTCTTCGGCATGCCGCGTTCCGCGCCCATCGTGGGCGGCCTGGTGCTGACGCTGATGACGCTCCCCACCATCATCATCGCCACCCGCGCCGCCCTCCGCTCCGTGCCGCCCTCGATCCGCACCGCGGCCCTCGGCGTGGGGGCATCGAAGATGCAGATGGTCTTCGACCACGTGCTGCCGCTTGCCACGCCCGGCATCCTCACCGGCACCATCATCGGCCTCGCCCGCGCCCTGGGCGAAACCGCGCCGCTCCTCCTCATCGGCATGGTGGCCTTCGTCGCCGATGCGCCCTCCAACCCGCTGCAGCCGGCCACCGCGCTGCCGGTCCAGATCTACATGTGGACCAACGAGGCCGAGCGCGCCTTCGTCGAGCGCACCTCGGGCGCCATCATCGTCCTCCTCGTCTTCCTCGCCATCATGAACATCACCGCCATCATCCTGCGCCGCCGCTTCGAGCGCCGCTGGTAAGTCCGGAACTTGTGCCAATGACCATGACCCAGATGACCGCCGCCGCCCCGGCCGCCGCCCGCAACATGCCGCCCAAGATGGTGGGCGACAAAGTCTCCGTCTTCTACGGCGAGAAGCAGGCCCTCTATGATGTCGATCTCTCGATCGAGTCCAACCAGGTGACCTCGCTCATCGGGCCCTCGGGTTGCGGCAAGTCGACCTTCCTGCGCTCGCTCAACCGCATGAACGACACCATCGACAGCTGCCGCGTCACCGGCCTCATCAGCCTCGACGGCGAGGACATCTACAATCCCTCGATCGACGTGGTGGAGCTCCGCGCCCGTGTCGGCATGGTGTTCCAGAAGCCCAATCCGTTCCCCAAGTCGATCTACGAGAATGTCGCCTACGGCCCCAAGATCCACGGCCTCGCGCATTCCAAGGCCGACCTCGACGAGATCGTGGTCTCCTCCATCCGCCGCGCCGGCCTCTGGGACGAGGTGAAGGATCGCCTCGCCGAGCCCGGCACCGGCCTTTCCGGCGGCCAGCAGCAGCGTCTCTGCATCGCCCGCGCCATCGCCACCCAGCCCGAAGTGCTGCTGATGGACGAACCCTGCTCGGCGCTCGACCCGATCGCCACCGCGGTGATCGAGGAGCTGATCGACGAGCTGCGCGAGAAGTTTACCATCGTCATCGTCACCCACTCCATGCAGCAGGCGGCCCGCGTCAGCCAGAAGACGGCCTTCTTCCACCTCGGCAAGCTCATCGAGGAGGGCAAGACCGAGGACATCTTCACCAATCCGGTGAACAAGAAGACGCAGGACTACATCACCGGCCGTATCGGCTGACCCGAGGAGAATTTCGAGAATGGCCCTCAACGAGCACATCGTTTCCTCCTTCGAGGATGAGCTCACCGCCCTCCAGAGCGCAATTTCGGAGATGGGCGGCATGGTCGAGCAGGCGATCCAGGACTCGGTCACCGTGCTCCTCCGCCTCGACCACGCACAGGCCCAGGAAGTGCGCGCCGCCGACAAGCGCATCGACGAGATGCAGCAGCGCATCAACGACATGGCGGTTTCGATCATCGCCCGCCGCCAGCCCATGGCCGCGGACCTCCGCATGGTGGTGACCTCGATACAGGTCGCCAACGATCTCGAACGCACCGGCGACATGGCCAAGCAGCTCGCCAAGCGGGCGCTGCAGATCGAAAGCCTCGGGCTCGCGCCGAAGTTCTACAACGGCGTCAAGCACATGGCCGATCTCGTGTCGCGCCAGCTGAAGGCGGCGCTCGATGCCTACGCCGCGCGCAACGCCCAGGCCGCCATCGAAGTCTGCAGCCGCGACGACGAGGTGGATGCCATGCACACCTCGCTTTTCCGCGAGCTCCTGACCTACATGATGGAAGATCCGCGCAACATCACGCAGTGCACGCATCTGCTCTTCTGCACCAAGAGCCTCGAGCGCGTCGGCGATCATGCGACCAACGTTGCCGAAGCGGCTTACTATCTCGAAACCGGCCGCCACCTGGGCGCCGATGAACAAGTTCGCCAGCAGGCCTGACGAGGTTTGAGATGGCCCCTACCATTCTGATCGTCGAGGACGAGGCCGACCTCGCCCTCATGGTTCGCTACAATCTCGAGGCCGAAGGCTATCGGGTGGCTACGGCGGCCAGTGGCGACGAAGCCGCCGAGCTGATGCGCGAGAGCCTGCCCGACCTCATCCTGCTCGACTGGATGCTGCCCGGCCTTTCCGGCATCGAACTCTGCCGCCGCTGGCGCGCCAAGGAAGAAACCGCGCGCATTCCGATCATCATGATCACCGCCCGCGGCGAGGAAGAGGAACGCGTCCGCGGCCTCGCCACCGGCGCCGACGACTATGTCGTAAAGCCGTTCTCCATCCCCGAGCTGCAGGCGCGCATCCAGGCGCTGCTCCGCCGCTCCAGCCCGCAGCTCGTCACCAATGTGCTGAAGGCCGGCGACCTCGAGCTCGACCGCACCAGCCACCGCGTCCGCCGCTCCGGCCGCGAGGTGCATCTGGGCCCGACGGAATACCGCCTGCTCGAATACCTCATGCGCCATCCGGGCCGCGTCTATTCGCGCGAGCAGCTGCTCGACGGCGTCTGGGGCAACGACGTCTATGTCGACGAGCGCACGGTCGACGTCCATGTTGGCCGGCTGCGCAAGGCCATCAACCGCCGCGCCAGCGAAGCCGACCCCATCCGCACCGTCCGCGGCGCCGGTTACGCCTTCGACGAGCGTTTTGCTGCGCTGAGCTGATCGGGCTATCCGCCGGGCCGGCGGATCGTGTTAGGAGGCGTGGGTTCGTTTGCGAGTCCACCCATGACCCTCTCCGTCCGCCAGCTGACCACCGCCGACGCCGCGGCCTTTCGCGATCTCCGCCTCCTCGGCCTGCAGGAATCGCCCGAGGCCTTCGGCAGCTCCTTCGAAGCCGAGAAGGACCGCACCGTCGAAAGCTTCGCCGACTCGATCGAGCGCGGCCATATCGTCGGCGCCTTTGCCGATGGGGCCCTGGTCGCCGTTGCCGGTTTCTATGTGATGGCGGCGCAAAAGATGGCGCATCGCGGCGTCATCTGGGGCGTCTATGTCCATCCCGAGGCCCGGGGGCAGGGCGCGGGGCGCGATGTCCTAAACGCCGTCATCGACCACGCTGGCACCAGGGTGCTGCAGGTGCATCTCACCGTCGTCACCAGCAACGGCGCCGCGCTGCGGCTCTATGAGAAGCTCGGCTTCGCGATCTACGGCACCGAGCCGCGCAGCCTCAGGCTCGATGGCCGCTTCCTCGACGAGCACCTGATGGTGCGCCGCTTCGATGCGTGAGGACGCGATGCGCATCGAAACCGAGCGGCTAACCCTCGATCTCCACGGCGTCGAGGACTTCGACGATTTCGCCGCCATGTGGCTCGATCCCGAAACCGTGCGCTTCATCGGCGGCAAGGTCGGCACGCGGCAGGATTGCTGGACGCGCCTCCTGCGCTATCGCGGTCTCTGGCCGCTGCTCGGCTACGGCTACTGGGCCGTGCACGAAAAAGCGTCGGGGCGCTTCGCCGGCGACATCGGCTTTGCCGATTTCCATCGCGCCACCGATCCATCCATCGAAGGCATCCCCGAGGCCGGCTGGGTTCTCGCCTCCTGGGCCCGCGGCAAAGGCTACGCCCACGAAGCCCTCACCGCCGCCTGTGCCTGGCTGGACAGGCAAGGCTTCGCCGAAAGCGTCTGCATCATCGACCCGGCAAACACGCCTTCCCTGCGCCTTGCCGACCGCCTTGGTTACGGTGCTCCCCGTCCCCTCAAGATCGGCGAGGAGACCATCACCCTCTTCACCCGCCCCCGGGCCTGAGTCACTTGTACCGACTGCACCACCATCACACGACAGAAGTTCATGGCCAACATGAGAGTCAAAGCGACGCTCAGGCACGTCCAAAACCACATCCAAGGCTGTTGTTTTGTCGTCAGACACCGGTCATTTGCGGTTCACCAATTCGCTTTTGCATTCAGACGCTTGTCAGAAATCTCGGGGAAGTTATCCCCGCAGGTTCGGGCTGAGGTAGATTCCTCCCATCGCCGCACCGAAAGCGAGATCATGACGAGTGATTGGTGCAGCGAGGCTGGGTGGGAGGTGTGTCGACAGCTTCCAGGCCAAGCCGGGAAGGTCTGATGGGCCCAGGTAACCCGTCGCCTTAATTTGCTGCCGCGGCAGAGCTCGTGTTCGGCTCTGCCCCAGGGGTTCGACTGGAAAAGCGCGAAGAGCGTGGTCTGGTCAGGACAAGGACCCTGCGGCGGTGGGGCATTCCGCTAAACGCCCCGGACAGTCCCGGTGAACGCCCAAAACCCCGGTCACGACGGCGGAGCAGGGCTCCTGTCCCGGCAACGGGACACTCGAACTATCGACGGGCCATGCTCCGCCGTTGTTCGCGTTCTTTGATATCCCCGGAGGGCGCGAGCCCGGCCGGCGTATCGCTGTGCCCGAACGAGGCGTGGCAGCGGCACGGCGCGCGAGGCAAACAAAAAGGGCCCCGGCGGGGCCCTGAGTGTGCGGAGGGAGGATTACCGCAGCTTCTTTTTTTCGATCTGGTGATAGGCGCGGCGCGAATGGAACTCGCAATAGGGGCGGCCCTCGTCGGAGTGCTGGCCGCAGAAGTAGAAGTCTGGCGAGAGCGGGTCGCCGATCGGCCACTTGCAGGTGTGCTCGTTGAGCTGCAGCAGCGTCAGGCGCTGGTCCTCGGGGATATAGAGCTCCTGCACCTGCGGCGCCGTGTAGACTTCGGTCTCGAACTCTTCCGAGATCTTGAGCGCCGTGGCGCCGTGAATGGCGCCGCCGCCCGAGGGCAGGGGACGCGACTTCATCATGCCGCCCAGGCCCGCGCTCGAGCCGCCGCCGAGGCTGCGGCCGGCGGAGGGAGACGCGACGCGGCGCGCCGCCGGCCGCGGCGCGGTCCGCACCCGCGGTGCCGAGCTTGCCGGCTTGGCGCGGCCCGAAAGCTTCAGCCGATGCACCTTGCCGATCACGGCGTTGCGGGTCACGCCCTCGCCGAGCACGCCCGCAATCTGGCTGGCGCTCAGGCCTTCCAGCCACAGCTTCTTGAGTAGCTCGACGCGCTCATCAGTCCAGCCCTGCAAAGTCATGCTCCAATCCGCCTTTGGTGCACGGAATCCATCAACCCGCTGCGGCAGGGAGGTGCTCGCAGTCCGATACACTACGCATCGTAGGTCTGTTGGGTCCGCCACACGAGATATCGTGTTCCCAATAGCCTGATACTACACGGCGCCAAGAATCCGGATCAAGACTCGGCCCCCAAGTTTCCACGTGGAAAAAGCCGAAGAAAAACCGTCGTTTGGGAACCTGAGTCAAATCAGGCACTTGGCCGCAAATCGTTGACTTTGCGGGGGCGGAAAGGCATATCTCGGCCCCGCAACGCGGTGCCCAATGGCAGCGCGTTTTTGGTTTTTGTGGGGCAACTGCAACACTCTTGGGCCGCCAATTTCCGGCGGCCAGGGTCAACAAGGAGAAGGAATAGCCCATGTCCGCGCTTTACGGCACCTACGCCCGGTCCGAACTCGCCTTTGAGCGGGGGGAAGGCGTGCGCCTTTTCGCGCAGGACGGCCGATCCTATCTCGACTTCCACTCCGGCATCGGCGTCAATGCTCTGGGCCATGGCGACCGGCATGTGGTCGCGACGTTGAAGGCAGCCGCTGACAAGGTCTGGCACACCTCCAACGTCTTCTCCATTCCCGAGCAGGAGCGGCTCGGCCAGCGCCTGGTCGACGCCACTTTCGCCGACAGCGTCTTCTTCACCAATTCGGGCGCCGAGGCGGTGGAATGCGCCATCAAGACGGCGCGGCATTATTTCTTTGCCCAGGGTAAGCCGGAAAAGGTCGAGGTCATCGCCTTCACCGGCTCATTCCACGGCCGCACGCTGGGAACCATCGCCGCCGGCGGCAATCCGAGCTATCTCGAAGGCTTCGGCCCGCCGCTTCCCGGCTTCAAGCACCTCGCCCCGGGCAACCTCGCGGCCGTCGAGGCGCTGATCACGCCCGAAACCTGCGCCATCCTCATCGAGCCCGTGCAGGGCGAGGGCGGCGTCACTGCGATGACCGCCGAATTCCTGCGGGGGCTCCGCAGCCTCTGCGACAAGAACGACATGGTACTGATCTTCGACGAGGTGCAGTGCGGCTACGGGCGGACCGGAAAATTCTTCGCCTACGAATGGGCGGGGATCACCCCCGACATCATGGCGGTGGCCAAGGGCATCGGCGGCGGCTTCCCGCTCGGCGCCTGCCTAGCCAAGGGCGACGTGGCCAAGTCCATGGTGCCCGGCACGCACGGGTCGACCTATGGCGGCAATCCGTTGGCCTGTGCTGTCGGCAATGCCGTGCTCGACCGGGTGCTCTCGCCCGGCTTCATCGAACATGTCGAGACGATGGGCCAGCGCCTCGCCTGGCACCTGCAGCAGCTGGCGCAGCGCTTCCCCAACCTCGTGGTCGAGCAGCGCGGCAAGGGGCTGATCGCCGGCATCAAGATCACCCCGCCGGTGCGCGATTTCGTCGCCCGGTTGCGCGACGACCACCAGCTGCTGGCGGTTGCGGCCGGCGACAACGTGCTGCGTTTGCTGCCGCCGCTGATCATCACCGAAGCCGATATCGAGGAGGCGATGGGCAAGATCGCCGACGCCTTTGCCGCCTACGAGGCGGAAGCCGCCAAGAGCGCCTGAGAAAAGGACAGCCAGATGACGACTGCCCCCAGACACTTCCTCTCGCTCAACGATTTTTCCGCCGACACCCTGCGCGGCATCCTCGATTTCGCGCTTGAGATGAAGCGCCGGTTCAAGGCCGGCGAGCGCCCGCAGCTCTTGAAGGACAAGATGCTGGCGATGATCTTTGAGAAGCAGTCGACGCGCACTCGCGTCAGCTTCGACGTCGGCATGCGCCAGCTCGGTGGCGAGACCATGTTCCTCTCCGGCAACGACATGCAGCTTGCCCGCGAGGAGACGCTCGAGGACACCGCAAGGGTGATGAGCCGTTATGTCGACGCCATCATGATCCGTATCCTCGACCACGACGACCTGCTCGACCTCGCCGGCGCCTCCTCGGTGCCGGTGATCAACGGCCTGACCCGCCGGGCCCATCCCTGCCAGGTGATGGCCGACATCTTGACGTTCGAGGAGCACCGCGGCTCGATCAAGGGCGCCAAGGTGGCCTGGGTCGGCGACAGCAACAATGTACTGGCGAGCTGGGTGCATGCCTCAAAGCTCTTCGGCAATACCTTCGCCATCGCCTGCCCGGATGAATACGGTCCGGACCAGGGCCTTCTCGCCGATATCCGCAAGGCCGGGCCGAACGTGACCCTGGGCGAGGACCCCGAGGCGGCGGTCAAGGACGCCGATCTGATCATCACCGACACCTGGGTCTCGATGGGCGACACCGACGTGTCGGACCGCCGCAAGCACTTGAAACCCTACCGGGTGGACACCACTCTAATGGGCCGGGCCGACAAGGATGCGCTGTTCATGCACTGTCTGCCTGCTCACCGCGGCGATGAAGTCACCGATGAGGTCATAGATGGGCCGCAGTCGGTCGTCTTTGATGAAGCCGAAAACCGCTTGCACGCACAAAAGGCGATCCTCTGCTGGGTCTTCGGGATCGAAACGCTCTGATGCCTGAAACATTGCTGAGTTCACTCGGCCTCGACCGCCCCGAAAGCGGGGACGACGTCGTACTGCCCTTCACGCTCGACAAGCTCGACAGCCGCGGCCGTGTGGTCCGGCTGGGCGAGGTGCTGGACAGCATCCTCACCCGGCACAACTACCCCGCGCCGGTCGCCCGCCTGCTGGGCGAAGCGGTGACGCTGGCCGCGCTGATCGGCTCATCGCTGAAGTTCGAGGGCCGCTTCATCCTGCAAACGCAGACCGATGGGCCGGTGAATCTTATCGTTGTCGATCTCGACGCGCCCGATGGCCTCCGCGGCTATGCGCGCTTCGACCACGATGCGCTGGTCAAGGCGGCTGAACGCGGCGAGACCCGGTCCGAGCAGCTGCTCGGCAAGGGCCACCTCGCCATGACCATCGACCAGGGCAGCCACATGGACCGCTACCAGGGCATCGTGGCGCTCGACGGCGGCTCGCTCGAAGACGTCGCACACACCTATTTCCAGCAGTCCGAGCAGATCCCGACGCTCGTCCGGCTCGCGGTGGCCGAGCACACCAAAAAGGGTGGCAGGCCACGTTGGCGCTCGGGCGGCGTGCTCGTCCAGCACCTCCCGGCTCATGGTCAGGCGGTGATGCCCGACCTCCCCGGCGATGGCGATTTCAACAATCCCGCCACCGCCGACCCGCACTTCAAGGAAGACGACAAGTGGACCGAGACCAAGTCATTGCTCGGAACGCTGGGCGACGACGAACTCGCCGATCCCGACATTTCGGCCGAACGGCTACTGTTCCGGCTCTATCATGAGACCGGGGTGCGGGTCTTCTCCCCCATGCCGCTCGAAGAGCGCTGCACCTGCTCGGCCGAGCGCATCGAAGCCATGCTGCGCGACAACTTTTCGGCCGAGGAACGGCAGGAGATGGTAGTCGACGGCGAGATCGAAGTGGTCTGCGAGTTCTGCTCGGCCGACTACCATTTCAAGCCACACGAATTCGACGACGACGCCCCTCACGAAGGCCACGTGCACTAATCGTCGTCCGACTTATCCCCTTGAGCGACGCCGGAGTTATCCTCCGGCGTCGTTCATTTGAGGGCTCAGGCCTGGTCCAGCGCGTATTCGAGATCCTTGAGCAGGTCGTCGGTTGCCTCGAGCCCGACCGAAAGCCGGAGGAGGCCGGGGGTCACCCCGCTCTCCAGCCGCACCTCCTCGCTGAGACGCTGGTGCGTCGTCGTGCGCGGATGCGCCAGGATCGACTTGGCGTCGCCCAAATTGTTGGAAATGAGGATCACCGCCAGCGCGTTGCCGAGCCGGAACGCCGCCTCCTGCCCGCCCTTCATCTCCCACGCCACCAGCGTCGAACCGGCGCTCATCTGCCGCTTCGCCAACTCGTATTGCGGATGCGAGGGGTGGTGCGGATACATGATCCGCTCGATCTTGGGATGGCTGGCGAGGAAATCGGCGATCCGCGTCGCGCTCTCCGTCATCTGCCTAACCCGCAGAGGCAGTGTCTCCAGCCCCTTGAGCAGCACCCAGGCATTGAAGGCCGAAAGGGTCGCCCCCGTCTGGCGCAAGAGCGTATGCACCTCGCCGGTGATGAGCTCTTTCTTGCCCAAGACGACGCCGCCCAGTACCCGGCCCTGGCCATCGATATGCTTGGTGGCCGAGTAGGTGACGAGGTCTGCCCCGAGCTCGAGCGGCTTCTGGTAAAGGGCGGTGGCAAAGACGTTGTCGACCACCAGCTTGGCGCCGTTGGCGTGGGCGATGCCGGCGACGGCCTTGATGTCGACCAGCTCCAGCGTGGGGTTGGTCGGCGTCTCGATGAAGACGAGCTTGGTGTTCTTCTGCATCGCCCGCGCGAAGTTTTCTGGATCACGGCCGTCGACGAGGGTCGACTCCACCCCCCAGCGCGGCATGAAATCTTCCACCACATAGCGGCAGCCCCCAAAGAGCTGACGCGCTGCGACGATATGGTCGCCGGACCGCACCTGGCTCATCACCGCATTGGTGACCGCTGCCATGCCCGACGCGAAACCGCGCGCGTCCTCGGCCCCTTCGAGCAGCGCCATGCGCGCCTGGAACATGTCGACAGTCGGATTGGCGAAGCGCGAATAGTTGTGGCCGGCGATCTCGCCCTTGAACAGCGCCTCGGCATGCTCGGAGCTGGGGTAGGAATAGCCGGAGGTCAGGAAGAGCGCTTCGCTCGTCTCGTTGAAGGCACTGCGCATGGTGCCGCCATGCACCAGCGTCGTCTCCGGAGCCCGGTTCTTCGGGTCGTTGAGCGGATTGTTCGACTTCGACATGAGACGCTCCAAACAAAAAAGGCCGGCGCAAATGGCCAGCCCTTTGGTCGCCTTTAGCTAGTTGTTTAAAGTGGCTGCAAGCGGACCGGCCAAATCACCACTGGGCTGGGGGTATATCCCCGAGGGCGGCTTGGCGTCAACCGCGCCGGTTGCTACGGAGAGGCGGGCAGGCACCGCGGGCGGGGTACGATGGCAGACAACGAGCTTTGGGCGAGCGGCGTCTTTCCCTCGCGCTTCATCGAGCGGCTCGCCAAGGGCGGCAGCATTGTCGCGCCCCCATTCGACGCTGACCAGGTGCAACCGGCGAGCCTCGACCTCAGGCTGGGCGACGTCGCCTATCGCATCCGCGCGAGCTTCCTGCCGGGGCCGGAACACACCGTCGGCGACCGCATCACCGACCTCACCTTGCACGAGCTCGACCTTCGGGGTGGCGCGGTGCTGGAGCGCGGCTGCGTCTATCTCGTGCCCCTGCAGGAGAGCCTCGACCTCCCGGCCGGTGTCAGCGCCGGCGCCAATCCCAAAAGCTCCACCGGCCGGCTCGACGTCTTCACTCGCGTCATCGGTGACCGGGCGCGTGGCTTCGACACGCTGCCCGCGGGTTACAGCGGCAGGCTCTATCTCGAGATCAGCCCCCGCACCTTCCCGGTGCGCGTCCGCACCGGTTCGCGCCTTAGCCAGATGCGCTTCCGCGTCGGCCAGACTCGCCTTTCCGTCGCCGAGCACAAGACGCTGCACCGGGTCGAGACGTTGGTGTACGACCCCAATGAGGAAGTGGGCGAGGGTGTCGCGTTGTCCATCGACCTCAAGGGCGAGGGTCGCAACGGGCTCATCGGCTTCCGCTCCAAGCGGCATACGCCGGTGATCGACATGGACAAGAAGGACGCGCTCGACGTCCTCGACTACTGGGAGCCGCTGATCAACCGCGGCGACGAGATGTTCATCCTCGACCCCGACGAGTTCTACATCCTCGTTTCGCGCGAGAGCGTGCACGTGCCGCCCAACTATGCGGCCGAGATGGTGCCGTTCGATCCGCTAGTGGGTGAGTTCCGCGTGCACTATGCGGGCTTTTTCGATCCTGGCTTCGGCCATTCTGCCGCCGGTGGCAGCGGCAGCCGGGCTGTGCTCGAAGTGCGGAGCCGGGAAGTGCCGTTCCTCCTGGGCCACGGCCAGACCATCGGCCGGCTGATCTACGAACGCCTCTCCGAACCGCCGGATCGGCTCTACGGCGCCGGCCTCGGGTCCAACTATCAGGCGCAGACCTTGAAACTTTCCAAGCACTTCCGGCCCTACGCCGTCTAGACGAGGGCGGCCTTGACGACCGGCGCGGTTTGCCCCAAACAGATCGGCGTGGCGGGTGTAGCTCAATGGTAGAGCAGAAGCTTCCCAAGCTTACGACGAGGGTTCGATTCCCTTCACCCGCTCCAGTCTCACATCCTGGTTCACAACCGGTTCATCGTGCCTCACCTAAACGGACGGGGTGAGGTGCACCGGATGGTCATGATGCAGCGCAAGCTGGAATATTCGAGCGACGTGGAAGGCGGTGCGCCGGTGCGTGTCGCCTGGGCGATTTCCGGCCGCATGGATGTGCCGAGCTATCTCGATTTCGTCGTCGAACGCGCCCAGTGGCTGGGGCTCGACGGCTGGGTGGCGGCCAATGACGACAAGACGGTGAGCGTCGCCGTCGCCGGTCCCGAAGCGCTGGTCGGCGCGCTGGAGATGGCCTGCACGCTCGGACCGCTCGATGCCCTCATCGATGAGGTCCGGCCGATGGACGATCCGGGCCAAGTGCCAACCGGCTTCGCGGTCCGTCAGAAATAGTCCGGAATGCCGGGCATGCCGACGAAGCGCGGCAGCTTCCGCACGCGCCGCTGCCAGAGGTTGAGCGCGGGATAATCCTCGAGGCCAATGCCGGCATCGTGGCTCAGCGCCACGTGCGGGAAAAGCCCGATGTCGGCGATGGTAGCGCGGTCGGTCTCGACCCAGTCGAAGCCGGCAATCTGCCGGTCGCCGATGTGATCTTCGAGATCGCGCAGCGCACGACGTCCGGCTTTGCGCAAGGTGGCAAGATCGCCGGGCAGGCCAAGTAGCGAGACGAGGCGCGCTTGTGACAGTGCCGCCATGTCCGCGCCGGCGAAGTCGAGCCAGCGGTTGCCGGGCGGTAGCCAGTTCGCATCATGCTTCCGCGCGAGATGGACGAGGATCGCCTGCGCATCGCGCAGGACCACCCCATCGTCTTCCAGTACCGGCAGGTCACCCTCGGGGTTGATCCGGCGGAAGGCCTCTCCCTCGGGCTCGCGCCCAGGAAAGAAGTCGACCGCCACGGAGGTATAGGGCACGCCGAGCAGGCTCAGCAGCAGGCGCACCTTGTAGCAGGCGTCGGAGAGCACGTAGTCATAGAGCTTAGGCAAGGTCGGTACGCGGCTCCGTGCCAAAGGTCAGCGCCTTTTCCTTGAGCCACCGGCGGTAAAGCACGGACGAGAGGTCGGCGCGGGTCGGGGTCTCGCGGCCCGGCTGCAGCGGCAGCAGCAGCGGACGCTGGTTCTCGAGCACGATCTTGTCCTGGAGGAAGATCATCTGCTGGAATTGGATGATCTCGGCATCGCTGCTGGTGTCGTCAATGACCAGCATGAAAGGATGTGCGACGCTTTCGATCTCGTCGAGCGGATGCACGAAAAGGGCGATCACGTCCCAGCGGTTGGGCGCGGTCGGCGGCGTCTTGTAAAGCATCACGTTGAAGGGCGAGACGACCCGGTACATGTACTGGCTGATCTGGCCTTCGTCGGAAGCCGCCGCCGCCTTGGGCTGGAAGAACTCGCACTTGGTGGCCCAGAGCTCGTCGACATCGCGGCGCTGCTCGACCTCATATTTCGCCACTTCGGGCTTTTCCTCGCTGCCAAGAATGTCGGTGTGGACATAGGGGAAGTGCGCGAGATCGAGGAAATTCTCGATGAGCCGCAGCCCGGAGGCGCGGACATGGACACCGCCGCAATGGATCCAGCGGCGATCCGGTTCGGCCGCTTCGGGCAGGGAGAACAGGTCGCGGGCAGGGGTGCCAAAGGTGGTCCAGAGGTGGTCATAGTTAGTACGAACGGGCAGGGCGCGGCCCTCGCCGACCACCTCGATGCCGTCGTCGCGGCGGGTGACGGCAATGTCGCCGCCGAGGAGGCGTGTCGATCGCGTTTTGCCCGAGGGAAAGTCGCGCAGGGCACCGAGCACGTACCACTGGTCGAGCGCGGCCTGGTCTGGGGTGAGCGTCATGCGGCGACTTCCTGTTCCATGTCGTCACGCAAGGCGCGGAGGAAGGCGGCAGCACCTGCGATGTCGGCTCCGCCGCTCATGACGGCGTGGACCATGATCCGGGCCGGACCGACCCGGTGCCAATGCAGATGCAGCTCTGCGCGCTGGAAGGGGAGCATGAGGCTGTCGCGGTCGAGGCTGTCGACCTCCATGGCAAAGCTCAGCACCGGGGTTACCGGCTCGGACGGCGCGGGCAGCGGCTCGGTGCCGCCGAGACGGACCCAGACGAGGCCACCGGCCTCCGCGCTCTCATAGGCATTGGCCTTGATCGTGGGGGCGACGGTGAGGTCCGGGTGTGCCGGGATTCGCACGCAGCTCGACGAGGCGCCGTACTGCCAACCGTGGTAGAGGCAGTTGAGCGAGTTGTCGCGAACGAAACCGAGGCTCAGCCGCATGCCACGGTGTGGACAGCGGTCTTCCCACACATGCGCTGGCCCGTCACCGCGCCAGATCACCAGTTCCCTGCCCTCGACGATCACGGCGCGGGTGATGCCGGCCGGCACGTCGCGCGAGAGGGCAATGGGGGTCCAACCTGCAGTCATTAAGGCTCATCCACTCATTGTATGCAACGGCACGACGAGTGCCTATAGATTAGGCAATCTCGAAGACGTCGTGGATTCTTTAAGCATCTGATGCGTGAAGCTGGCAAGCGGGATTGTTGGGCTGTCGCGCTAAGCCACTGGTTTTTCGCGTCGAATCCTTCCGGACGGCGGCTCGGTGGCGCTGGCACATGGATTGCATTGTTCATTTCCAGGGGCGCTGCCGCGTCACGTCGGCAGGTCCTGAATGGGTGCAATTCAGGGAACCACGTCATGACCTTTTCGCTTTCTCGCCGCTCGCTACTGAGAGCCGGTGCCGCCGGGCTCGCAGCTTCGGCTCTGCCTCTAGGCCTCGCCAGGGCGCAGACCAACGTCATTCTCGGGATCGTCTATGTCGGCCCCAAGGACGATTTCGGCTGGAACCAGGCGCACGCCGTCTCGGTGGAAGCCCTGAAGGCCGTCTCCGGCATCACCGTGGTTGAAGAAGAGAACGTGCCCGAGACCGACGCCGTCGCCAAGTCGATGGAGTCGATGATCAATCTCGACGGCGCCAACCTCATTCTTGCGACCTCGTTCGGCTACTACAATCCCTTCGTCGTCGACCTCGCCAAGAAGTACCCGGACGTGACGTTCCGTCACGCCGCTCCGCTCTGGAACAAGGACTCCGATCCGGCGAACGCCGGCTCGTACTTCCCCTACCTCAACCAGGCGCATTACGTGGACGGCGTTGCAGCGGGCCTGAGCTCGCCCACCGGCAAGATCGGTTTCGTCGCGGCCAAGCCCATTCCGTCGGTTCTCTCCAACATCAACTCGGTGCTGCTCGGCGCCCGCTCGGTCAATCCGAACGCCACGGTGCAGGTGATCTTCACCGGCGAATGGTCGTTGCCAGTTCGTGAAGCCGAAGCCACCAACGCGCTGGTCGACGCTGGCTGCGACGTCATCACCTGCCACGTCGACAGCCCGAAGGTGGTGATCGAGACTGCCGAGGCGCGTGGGGTGAAGACCTGCGGACACAACGCCTCCCAGGCCACCCTGGCACCCAAGGGTTTCATCACCGGCGCCGAATACAAGTGGGAGACCATCTACAAGCAGTATGCCGACGAGGTCGCCGCCGGCCAGACTCCACCCAACTTCCTCGTTGGCGGCTATAACAACGACATGCTGCGCAACACGGCCTACGGCGCCGGCGCCACGCCGGAGGCCATCAAGGCAGCCGATGCCGCGATCGAAGCCCTGAAGGGCGGCGCCCCGATCTACAAGGGCACCCTCAAGGACAACCAGGGCAACGTCGTCGTCGACAAGGATTACGACAACTACGACCCCTACCTCGACGGCATGAACTGGCTGCTCGAAGGCGTGCAAGGTTCGATCACCTGATCACCGAGTTTGCGGCGTGGGAGGCGGGTGCACGTCTCCTGCGCCGCAACCCAATGGCCACTGGTGAGGTCGAGGGAAATGAGCGCTATAGATGACCGCTGAAACCGCCGACGCTATCTCCACCAGGGCGAGCCAAGGGCCCAGCTTGCAGGTGCTGCGCCTGGCCGAAGCCATAACCATTCCGGCGCTGGCGGTCGTCGCCTCGGCGGTGCTCTTTTCGCTCTTCCTGCTCGTCATAGGCAAGGACCCCCTGACCTTCTTCTCGCTGGTCTGGACGGGAGGCTTCGGCTCCTCCTTCTCGATCCAGAACTCGCTGCAACGTGCGGCACCGCTCATTCTCACCGGCCTGGCGTTTGCCATCCCGGCGCGGATCGGGCTCACCATGATCGGCGGCGAGGGAGCGCTGGTGCTGGGCGGCTTCACATCCGCGGCCATCGCCATCCCGCTGGTCGGCGGCGGTGCGCCGGTGCCGCTGACCCTCCTTATTATGGCCGTGACCGGCGTCGTCACCGGCGGGCTCTGGGTGGGGTTCACGGGCTGGCTCAAATATGCGCGCGGCGTCAACGAGACGATTGCCTCGCTGCTGTTGAGCTACATCGCCATCGCCACTATGAACTTCTTCGTCGAGGGAGCCTTGCGCGACCCTGCCTCGGCCAACAAACCCTCCACTATGCCCATCGGCGACGCCTATCGCATCGGGTCGATACCAGGCACCGACATCCACTGGGGCTTTGCCACAGGCATCCTGCTCGCCGTGGTCCTCTGGGTGCTGATGAGCCGCACGACCTTCGGCTTTGCCGCCCGCATGACCGGCGGCAACATCCGCGCCGCCAAGGCGCAAGGGCTTCCGGTCGGCTGGCTGATGGTCACCTGTTGCACGATCGCCGGTGCCTGCGCCGGTCTTGCCGGCTTCTTCGAAGTGGCCGCCATTCACGGTCAGGCCAACGCTTCGCTGGTCGCCGGCTACGGCTTCACCGGCATCCTTGTGGCGTTCCTCGCCCGACAGAACCCGCTGGCGGTGGTGCCGGTCGCCATCCTCTTCGGTGCGCTGGCGGCAGCAGGCGGCGTCATTCAGCGCCGTATGGGCATGCCCGATGCAACCATGCTGGTGTTGCAGGGCATGCTCTTCGTCGTGCTGCTGGTCAGCGACACCTTCTACGGCCGGCTCAAGTTCTTCCAGGTCAAGGCAACGGGGGATCGCACCTGATGGACAGTGCCGTACTCACCGTCCTCATCGCCATGCTGGGCGGCGCCATCCGCGTGTCGACGCCGTTTATGTTCGTGGCGCTGGGCGAAACGCTCACCGAGAAGTCCGGACGCATCAATCTGGGACTCGAAGGCAATCTGGTGCTCGGGGCTATGGTGGCCTACGCCATCTCCTACCTCAACGGTAGCCCGTGGCTGGGCGTGCTGGCGGCGGGCGGCTCGGGCCTCTTTCTCGGCGCGCTGCACGGCTATATCTGCAAGCTGCCCAAGGTCAACGACATCGCCGTCGGCATCGCCATGATGAGCTTCGGCACCGGGCTGGCGTTCTTTTTCGGCAAGCCTTTCATCCAGCCGCAGGCGCCGCACCTCGACTCCATTCCGCTCGGTGACTGGACCGGCAATTCGGCGCTGGCGCAGGCGTTGCAGGTCAATCCGCTGTTCTTTGTCGGCATCGCGCTCGCGGTGTTCATGTGGTGGGCGTTCCGCAATACCAGATGGGGCCTCATCGTTCGCATGACCGGCGACAGCGCCGCGTCGGCCAAGGCCATGGGCGTCTCGGTCGAGCTCATACGCTTTCTCGCGACCTCCGCCGGCGGCTTCCTTGCCGGCATCGGCGGGGCATTCCTCTCGCTCTATTATCCGGGCATCTGGAACCAGGGGCTCTCGTCGGGGCAGGGGCTGATGGCGGTGGCGCTGGTGATCTTCGCGCGCTGGGATCCGATCCGGGCGATCTTCGCCGCACTGTTCTTCGGTGCCGCAGGAGCCATCGGACCGTCGCTGCAGGCGGTGGGTGTGACCCAAGGCTACTACTTCTTCAACGCCGCCCCCTACATCCTGACGCTGATCATCATGATCATTTCCGCCGGCTCCAAGGCCGCGGCTCGGGATGTCCCGGGCGAACTCTCGATCACCAAATAGGAGCGCGCGATGAGCGGACTCGGTGGCCTCAACAAGTCCGACAACGGCGTTGTCATCGGCCTCGTTCAGCTTCAGTTACCTGTCGTCGAGACTCCGGCCGACCTTGCGGCGCAGACCGAAAGGATCGTTCAGATGGTCGGCAAGGCCCGGCGCAACCTCGGCACCATGGATTTGGTGGTCTTCCCAGAATACGCGCTGCATGGCCTTTCGATGGACACCAACCCGGCGATTATGTGCAAGCTGGACGGGCCCGAGGTTGCGGCGTTCAAAGCAGCCTGCAAGCAACACGCGATTTGGGGCTGCTTTTCCATCATGGAGCACAACCCCGGCGGCAACCCCTACAATTCCGGCATCATCATCGACGACAAGGGCGAGTTGCAGCTCTACTACCGCAAGTTGCATCCCTGGGTGCCCGTAGAGCCGTGGGAGCCGGGCGATCTCGGCATCCCGGTGATCACCGGCCCCAAGGGCTGCAAGCTCGGTCTCATCATCTGCCATGACGGGATGTTCCCCGAGATGGCGCGCGAGGCCGCGTACAAGGGGGCAGAGATCATGCTGCGAACCGCCGGCTACACGGCGCCGATCCGCAAGGCGTGGCGTTTCACCAACCAGGCCAATTCCTTTCACAACCTGATGGTCACGGCCAATGTGTGCATGTGCGGGTCGGACGGCACGTTCGACTCGATGGGCGAGGGGATGATTGTCGATTTCGACGGCACTATCATCGCCGAAGGCACCAACGGCCGCGCCGACGAAATCATCGCCGCCGAAGTGCGGCCCGATCTGGTGCGCGAGGCCCGCGCCAACTGGGGCGTCGAGAACAATATCTACCAACTCGGCCATCGCGGCTTTACCGCCGTGGCCGGCGGCGCGCGGGACTGCCCCTATACCTTCATGCGGGACATGGTTGCCGGCAGGTATCGGTTGCCGTGGGAAGATGCGGTCAAGGTCACCGACGGCACACCCTCGGGCTTCGCCAGGCCTACGCGCAAATACGGGGAACGCTACCAGGAGGCCGCGGAATGAGTCTTGCCGACGAACGTGTGGATGCTGCCTTCGTGCCGGGCGGCAAGACCATTCGGTCTACACCCTATGCCTGGCCCTATGATGGTGACCTCCGGCCCGACAACACCGCCCTGATCGTCATCGACATGCAGACCGATTTCTGCGGCCGTGGCGGCTATGTCGACTCCATGGGCTACGACATCTCGCTGACGCGCGCGCCTATCGAGCCGTTGAAGAAGCTGATGGCCACCTTTCGCGCCAAGGGCTACCCGGTGATCCATACGCGCGAGGGCCACAAGCCGGACCTCAGCGACCTGCCGGCCAACAAGCGTTGGCGCTCGCAACGCATTGGCGCCGGCATCGGCGACCAGGGACCGCAGGGCCGCATCCTGGTGCGTGGCGAGCCGGGCTGGGAGATCATCCCCGAGTTGGCGCCCGAGCCGGGCGAGGCCATCATCGACAAGCCGGGCAAGGGGTCTTTCGCCTCCACCGATCTCGAGCTGATCCTGCGATTGAAGGGTATCCGCAACATCGTCCTCACCGGCATCACCACGGACGTCTGCGTGCACACCACCATGCGCGAAGCCAATGATCGCGGGTTGGAATGCGTGCTGCTCGAGGATTGCTGCGGCGCCACCAAGTACGAGAACCATCTGGCCGCCATCGACATGATCAAGATGCAGGGCGGAGTGTTCGGCGCAGTCTCCACCTCGACCGACCTCCTCGAGGTGATCTGATGGAGGCCGCAGTCCCGGGAGCGTCGTCTGAGCTGAAGGGGCGCGCGCCCTCGCTCGAGACCTTCGGCATGACCAAAATCTTCGGGCCGCTCGTGGCGCTCGACGATGTGTCCATCAAGGTCGAGGCCGGCTCGTTTCACGCGCTGCTGGGCGAGAACGGGGCCGGCAAGTCGACGCTGGTCAAGTGCATCATGGGCTTCTACTCGCCTGACAAGGGACAGGTGATGCTCGATGGCCGCGAGGTTTCCATTCGGTCGCCACGCGATGCGCGCGCTCTGGGCATCGGGATGGTGTACCAGCACTTCACGCTGGTGCCCTGTCTCACCGCGGCCGAAAACCTGGTCATCTCGCGTGCCGATACGCCGGGAGTCATCGACTGGACGAAGGAGCGGAAGGCGCTCGACGCCTTCATGGAGGAGATGCCCTTCCGGGTGCCGCTCAATGCACAGGTCTCCTCCCTGTCGGCCGGCGAAAAGCAGAAGCTCGAAATCCTGAAGCTGCTCTACCTCGACCAGCGCTTCATGATCCTTGATGAGCCCACGTCGGTGCTCACTCCGGGCGAAGCCGACGAGATCCTCGGGCTCCTCGGAGGCATGGCCGCGCGCAAGGAGATCACCGTGTTGATGATCTCGCACAAGTTCCGCGAGGTGAAGGCGTTCTGCGACCACTTCACCGTGCTGCGGCGCGGCAAGTTCACCGGTGAGGGCGACGCCAAGGCAGCGAGCGTATCGGACATGTCGGCGATGATGATCGGCGACACCGCCATCCGCGAGCGCGCCAAGCGAGTGGAGCAAGCCGGACGAGACGATGTGCTGGAGCTTGCCGGTCTCTTCGCCGAAGACAGCGATGGTCTCCCGGCCATCAATTCGGTCAACCTCAAGGTCAAAGCCGGCGAGATCGTCGGCGTCGCCGGCGTCTCGGGCAATGGTCAGTCGGCCCTGGTCGAGGCGCTCTCGGGACAGCGAGCGATCTCGGATGGCGGTATCTTCATCAACGGCAACCGCTTCGAGCCGACCCGCGCCAACTATGACAGGTACAAGGTTTTTGGCCTCCCTGAGGAGCCATTGAAGAATGCCGCGGTGCCCAAGATGAGCGTCGCCGAAAACCTGGCCTTCCGTGCGTTCGATAAACCGCCGGTAGCGAAGCTCGGCTGGTGGCTGTCGCCGGGGCCAATGCGCGCCAAGGCCAAGGACCTCATTGCGAGATACCGGGTGAAGACGCAGGGGCCGGACGCCCCGATAGAGACGCTCTCGGGGGGTAACGTGCAGCGCGCCATTCTCGCCCGCGAGCTCTCCGGCGACGTCGATGTGCTCATCGTCGCCAATCCCTGCTTCGGCCTGGATTTCGCGTCGGTCGCCGAGATCCGCAGTCAGATCATGGAGCAGCGCAACCGCGGTGCCGCCGTGCTGCTCGTCAGCGAGGACCTCGACGAGATCCTGGAACTGGCGGATCGCGTCGCGGTGATGTCGGGCGGCACGATCACCTACGTCTCGGCTATCGAGGACACGGACCGAAACACCATCGGCCAGCACATGGCAGGGCACGGATGATCTCCGTTCCCGCCCGGCCCTATCCCTTTCCGCTGGACCCGGGTCATACGGCTCTGGTCGTCATCGACATGCAGCGCGACTTCATCGAAAGCGGCGGCTTCGGCGACAGCCTCGGAAACGACGTGGCGCGGCTCGCAGCAATCATTCCGACTACTGCGGCACTCATCGCGCTCTTTCGTGAGCAGGGCTGGACCATCGTCCACACCCGCGAAGCGCATCTGCCTGATCTGAGCGACTGCCCGCCCTCGAAGATCCGGCGCGGTAACCCAAGCCTGCATATCGGCGAAGAAGGGGCTATGGGTCGGCTCCTCGTCCGTGGCGAACCGGGCAACCAGATCGTTCCGGAGCTCGTCCCGATCGAAGGCGAGATTGTCGTCGACAAGCCCGGAAAGGGCATGTTCTGGGCAACTGGCTTGCACGAGTTGCTGCAGGCGCGAGGCATCACACATCTCGTCTTCGCCGGGGTCACTACAGAGGTCTGCGTGCAAACCTCCATGCGCGAGGCCAATGATCGTGGCTACGAGTGCCTGTTGATCGAGGATGCGACCGAGAGCTACTTCCCGGAGTTCAAAAGCGCGACCATCGAAATGATCACCGCCCAGGGCGGCATCGTTGGCTGGGTGACGCCGCTCGAAGAGCTGGCCGGCGCGCTGGCCGCGAAGTCGACGGAGTCGGCCTGAATGCTCATCGCCGATCAATCGATAGAACTCAATCGTCCGGAGGTCGTCGCAGAGGTGCGTGCCGCCTTCGAAGACTATGAGCGTGCGCTCATCGCCAACGATGTTGCCGTGCTCGACCTGTACTTCCTCCCTCGGCCTGATACGGTCCGCTTCGGCATTGCCGAGAATCTTTTTGGCAGCGAGGAGATTGCGGCGCACCGCCGGCGGGGGCCGCTGGCGGGGCCAGACCGCCGCATCACCAGGACGGTGATCACCACGTTTGGAGATTCGTTCGCCACCGTCTCGGCGCTGTTCCGGCGGGAGGGTGTGAGTGGCCGGGTCGGGCGGCAGATGCAGACCTGGGTTCGCATGCCGGACGGTTGGCGGGTCGTTGCTGCGCATGTCAGTATGATCGATGAGCCGGCTTAAGCCCGGCGGAGGAGACTGCCTTGCTCAAGCGTACATCGGCCGAGGAAATCCGCCGCGGCCTGGCCGAGCGCATCATCTCGGGTGCATTGCCCCCGGGAACGGCGCTCGATGAGACGCAGATTGCCGAGGAGTTCGCGGTCTCGCGCACGCCCGTGCGCGAGGCGCTGCGCCTGCTCGCCGCCTCCGGGCTCGTGGACCATCGGCCGCACGCCAAGGCGCTTGTCGCCAAGCCCGACGAGCACGAGCTTGCCGGCATGTTCGAGGTCATGGGCTATCTCGAGGCCCTCTGCGCCGGCCTCTCCGCCGTGGCTATGGATACCTCGGAACGCGATGCGCTCGACCGGCTGCACAACGACATGTCCGCCATGGTCCGCGACGGCGATGCGGCGCGCTATGCTGAGGCCAACGACCTCTTTCACACCGCCATCTACGACGGCGCCCACAACCCTTACCTGGCCGAAATCACCCGCTCGACGCGCCAGCGCCTGCAGCCTTTTCGCCGCGCCCAGTTCGGCGAGCTCGGCC
>DATCRS010000243.1:0-2116 GCA_036568845.1 Devosia sp.
GCGCGCCGCGCTTCTGCCAGTATTCGCGGGCCGGCATCGAGGCAAGGCGCTTGCCGCGCACGATCACCTGCGAGCCGGTCTCCGCTTCGGGCTTCAGCAGCACCGGATTCATCGCCGTCAACGGCTCGCGGCGCGCGGCGCGGGCCTGGAGGGCCTGGGCGCGGCCGATCTCGCCGCCGTCGGCAGTGACGGCGGCATTGTTGGACATGTTCTGCGGCTTGAACGGCGCGACAGAGAGGCCGCGATTGGCGAAGGCGCGGCAAAGCCCTGCGACGACAAGGGATTTGCCCACATCCGAGCCGGTGCCCATGAACATCAGGGATTTTGCCATGGAGCGCTTCTATCCGATCCGCTAGGGATTGGACATGCGAACCATCCTCGTGATCGGCATCGGCGCCGGCAATCCGGACTACGTGACGGTGCAGGCGATCAACGCCATGAACCGGGCGACGGTGTTCTTCATGCCCGACAAGGGCAAGAAGAAGGCCGGGCTCAACGCTATCCGGCTGATGATGCTGGAGAAATTCGTGCGCGAGCCGCGCTATCGGCTGGTGGATTTCGCCATTCCGGCACGGCGGAGGGCGGAGACGCCGGACTACCGCGAGAGCGTGGACGAATGGCGGGGAAAGCTTGAGGCCGCGTATGAGCGCATGTTTGCCGAGTTGCCGGAGGATGGGATCGGGGCGTTCCTGGTCTGGGGCGACCCGACGCTCTATGACGGAACGCTGAGGATTCTCAAGGACATGCAGGCGGCGGGTTGGGAGATAGCCATCGAGGTGATCCCCGGCATATCGGCGCCGCAGGCGCTGGCGGCGCAGCATCAGGTGACGCTCAACCGGGTGGGCGAGGCGGTCACCATCACCACGGGCCGCCGGGTGCATGAAGGCGAGGCGGACGGACTCTCAAGTGCGGTGGTGATGCTCGATAATCACCAGGCGTTTCAACGGTTTGCAGCCGATGAGGTGGAGATCTTCTGGGGCGCCTATCTGGGCACAGGGGACGAAATCCTGGTGGCCGGCAAGGTGTCCGAGGTGATGGGGGAAATCGACGCCAAGCGCACTGAGGCGCAGCGGCGGAACGGCTGGATCATGGACACCTACATGATCCGGCGGCCGCAGAAAGACTAAGCAACATCAATGACGTGGGCGTAGGAGCCCATGACGTTGCCCTGTACCAGGCCCATCGGCGGCAGGGCTTCGCCGAGAGCGTCGGTGGCGGAAAACAGCGGCGTGCCGGTGCGGATCTGGCGGGCGGACGAATAGTGAAACTCGTGGCCGGTCAAGGACTTGGGCCAGGGCAGCGCGCCGGAATGGGTGAGGTGGCGATAGCCGAGGACGCGCTTGGGGCGGTCGATGCGGGTCTCGTGCGGCAGCAGCCCGGCCATCCTGTGGGTGACGCCGTCCTTGTCGGTCAGCGACTCACCTAACACCATGAACCCCCCACATTCCCCATAAAGTACACGGCCGGCCGTCATGGTGGCTGTCATGGAGTCCATGAACTTCTGTCGTGTGGAGAGCAGCGATGCGTGTAACTCGGGGTAGCCGCCGGGCAGGAAAACGGCACCCGCGGATGGATCGGGGGTTTCGTCGGCGAGCGGCGAGAAGAAGCTGAGGGTTGCGCCGGCATTCTGCCACGCCTTCAGCCAGTGGGGATAGATGAAGGTGAAGGCGGCGTCGCGGGCGATGGCGGTGTGTTGGGCGAGGGGGGGAAGGCCGAAAGAACCCCCTCCCCCAACCCCTCCCCTCAAGGGGGAGGGGAGCGGTGAGCTCAGTGCGAGGAGAACGTTGAGGTCGATGTAATCGGTGACCGCTTCGGCAGCATGGGTGACGACGTCGTCGAAGGCGGTGAGGTCTTGCGGCAAGACCAGACCGAGGTGGCGGGAGGGGAGTTCCAGATTCTCGCGGCGGGGGAGGATGCCGAGGAGCGGGACGTCGACGGATGCGAGGGCGGCGCGGAGCATGGCCTCGTGACGGGTCGAGGCGGCGCGGTTGACGATGAGCCCGGCGATGCGGAGGTCGGGCCGCCAGGTGGCGAAGCCGTGGACGAGGGCGGCGATGGATTGGCTCTGCCGCTCGGCGTCGACCACGAGGATCACCGGCAGGTCGAGCGTCGCCGC
>DATCRS010000244.1:0-26189 GCA_036568845.1 Devosia sp.
TGCGCGACACGCTGCTCGGCCGCGAGCTGGCGCGCACCGACGTCGATTTCGCCACCGCCCTCCTGCCCCACGAGGTCGCCATCCGCGCCGAGCGCGCGGGTGTCGCCGTCCATCCCACCGGGATCGAGCACGGCACGGTGACGCTGCGGCTCGGGGACCTCATCGCCGAGGTGACGACCCTCCGCGAGGACATCGAAACTGACGGGCGGCGCGCCGTGGTGCAGTTCGGCACCGACTGGCGCCGCGATGCCGAGCGGCGCGATTTCACCCTCAACGCGCTCTATGCCGGCATGGATGGCGAGCTCTTCGATCCGCTCGGGGGAATCGAGGATTGCGCCGCCGGGCGGATCCGCTTCATCGGTGATCCGGCCCGGCGGATCGAAGAGGACCGGCTGCGCGTCTACCGCTTCTTCCGCTTTTCGGCGAGCCACGGCGGGGAAAGGTTCGACCCCGAGGGGCTGGATGCCTGCCGGGCCGCTGCCGGCCAGCTGGGCGGCCTCTCGGCCGAGCGCGTCGGCGCGGAGTTGAAGCGCATGCTGTCGCTGCCGCGCGTCGCCAATACGCTGAAGCTCATGTGCGAGTCGGAGATCCTGACGCTCAGCGCCGATACCATCCGCCTGCTCCACGGCTACGAGCGCCGCGCCCGCCGCCCCGATCTTTCGGCCCGCCTCGCCATCATCATCGCGGAAACCGGCTCGAAGCAGCTCAAATCGCTCTGGCGCCTCTCCAACGACGAGATCGCCGGCGCCGAGGCCATCCTGACGGTTGCCGGGCTGGTGCGCGACTATGGCCTCAACGAGGCCGCCTATCGCCATCCAGCGGCGCTGGCCGACGGTGTCGAAGTGGCAGCCGTGCTGGCCGACTGGACCGATGCCGGCAAGTCCGCCGTGCTCGACCAACTGCAGGGACTGTCGGTGCCACGCTTTCCAGTGAGCGGCAGCGATCTCCTCGGCAAAGGGTTGCGGCCGGGCAAGGCACTCGGCGCCGAGCTCGATCGCCTCGAGCAGCTCTGGATCGAGAGCGGCTTCTCGCTCGACCGAGAAGCGCTGCTCTCGCTGGTCAGGACTTAGTGGACCGTCGCGTCCACGTCCTTCACGCGTTCCTTGATGCGGTCGATCATCGCCGGACGCACCTCGGTCTCGCCGTGGGCAGTACGCAGATGTTCCGCCGCCCGGCGCACCACTTCTGCACTCTCCTCAGCCTGGGTATGCCAATGACACCCCGGCACCAGCGTTCCACATTCGAACTGCTTCATCGGAAATTCCTCCATCGCCTGTGGGACTTGCCATCGTCCTCGAACAATGGGGCAGGGGCAGGGCAGTTCCGCTCAGTCGTCCTCGAAGGTGCCAAAATTGGAGAGGCCCTCGAGCCAGGTGCCTCCATCGCGGCGGATGACGGTTCGGGGCGTCACGCCAGACTCGTCTGCAATCGCGTCCGCGAGCACCTGGGAGTGCGTCACCACCCAGATCTGGGTGCGCTCCGCGGCCTTGGCGATGATACGAGCGAGCACAGGAAGCAGGCTCGGATGCAGGCTGGTTTCCGGTTCGTTTAGCGCGATGAAGGGCGGCAGGCGGTATGCGAGCAGCGCACCCATCAGTGCCAGGAACTGAAGCGTCCCGTCGGAGAGTTCGTGGGCGCGGTAAACCCGCTTGGGAGTATCAGGATACCGCATGCCGATGCTGGCATGCGTGTGCGGCTCCTCGACGACAAGCTGTGCGCCCGGAAAAGCCTCGGCGATGGTCGTGTCGACGTCGGTCATATCCTCCTTGATATGAGCGAGCGTCGCGAACACGGCGGCGAGGTTACTGCCGTCCGAGGCCAACATGGGCGCCGTGACGGCCGGTGCCGGCTGGCGCAGTGGGGAATCGCGGTCTGTGCGGAAACCGTGGAAGAAACGCCAATTGCTCATGGCGTAGCGGACCGCGTCGATTTCCGGGAAAGCGCCGCGCAAGCTCGACAGCGCTGTCTCGGAGGCAAAGATCGCGTTATCGAGTTGCTGCCGGTTGCCCTCGACGTCCCTGGCCCACAGTGCGGGCTTTTCCCGCTCCATCAACACGATCGGCTTCTTGCCGCCATCGAGCGTCAACAGTTCCGACTTCACCTGCGCCTCGAGCTCGAAGGCAGCGGCCACCCGCTTCTGCGGGAATCCCAACTCGATCCGGTAGCTCATCTCGAGGCTGGCCTCGTCGCCCAGCCCATCGAGCCGGGCCCGGAGCATCAGCCGGTTCTTCTCGACCTTGCGAAAGCCGTCGGTCCGATATTTGGGGTCGAACGAACCATCTTCGCTGAGGTTCTTACCGCCGGCCCAGAACACCGACCCCAACCCACCCTCGCGCGCGATCTCTTCGGCCAGCGTCCCCTTCGCCGCCGCATGCAGCAGTTCCAGCGAGCGATAGAGATTGGTCTTGCCTACCCCGTTGGCGCCGACCAGCACCGTCAGCCGCCGGAGCGGGAACCGAATGCTCCGGATCGACCGCAACCCGATGATCTCGACCTCGGTGAGGCTCATCGCTGCTCCCTGACTACGGCCACCGGACCTCGGGCGGCATGGAGGAGAGAATGGAGTTGACGTTGCCGCCGGTTTTGAGCCCGAACATCGTGCCGCGGTCGTAGAGCAGGTTGAACTCCACATAGCGGCCGCGCCGCACCAGCTGCTCGTGGCGCTCCGCCTCGGTCCACGCCTGTTCGAAGTTCTGCCGCACCAGCTGCGGATAGATCTCACGGAAGGCGCGGCCGACGTCCTGGGTGAAGGCGAAGTCCGCTTCCCAGTTCTCGGTGTTGTGGTGGTCGTAGAAGATGCCGCCGATGCCACGCGGCTCTTGCCGGTGCGGCAGGTAGAAGTACTCGTCGCACCAAGCCTTGTAGCGCGGATAGTCGACCCCATGCGCCTCGCACACCTTGCGCATGGCGGCGTGGAAATCGACGGTGTCCGGATCCTCCTGCTTGCGGCGCCGATCCAGCACTGGCGTGAGGTCGGCGCCGCCGCCGAACCACCATTTGCCCGTTACCACCATGCGCGTGTTCATATGCACCGCCGGCACGTGCGGGTTCCACGGATGCGCGATCAGCGACACGCCCGTGGCAAAGAACCCGCCGCCTTCCTCCGTCCCCGGCATCTGCTTGGCGAAATCGGGCGAGAACTGGCCGTGGACGGTCGAGATATGGATGCCCACCTTCTCGAAGACGCGGCCATGCATCATCGACATCTCGCCGCCACCGCCCGGCGCGCCGGTATGGTCGGTGCGGTCCCAGTGCTCGCGCACGAACTTGCCCGGCGGCCGGTCCGCGTGCGGGCCTTTGACCTGCTGCTCGAGCGCTTCGAACTCGGTACAGAGCCCGTCGCGCAACTGCCGGAACCAGGCGGAGGCCTTCGATTTCTTGTGCTCGATATCGGCGGGAAGGGTCATCGTAGCGTCGCAAAGCCCCCGGTCTGGCGCAGCGCCTCCCCTAGCACGAGGCTGGCCGCCATCGCCACATTGAGCGAGCGGAGCCCTTCTCGCATCGGAATCCGGACCCTGAGGTCCGCTGCTTCCCCCACCGCATCCGGCACGCCGGCGCTTTCGCGCCCCACCATCAGCACGTCGCCCGGACGATACGCCGCCTCATACGCCGAGACCGCGCCCCGGGTGGTGAGCAGCACCAGCCGCCGCCCCGCGCCTTCCCGCCATTGGCTGAAATGGCCGTAGCTGTCGTGCTCGACCAAGTCGGCATGGTCGAGATAGTCGAGCCCGCCGCGCTTCACCGCCTTCTTCGAGAATGGGAACCCGGTCGGATGGATCACATGGACGGGTACGCCCAGGCAGGCGCCCAGCCGCAGCATCGAGCCGGTGTTCTGCGCAATGTCGGGCTGGTAGAGCGCGAGGTCGATGGGGATTTGCGAACCCTCCGGCAGGCCGCTGACAATGAGCCGTGGGTATAGTGTCGCAGATCGGCAAAGTCACCCTGTCCTAGGCTGGACAAGTTCTAAGGAGAGTGCAAAAAGAGCCCCCAAAATCACGCCCTGTTGAAGGCGGTTTTCGGCTATGTTCGCGGTTGCCCGCGGTCAGCCAATGCCCTGGGCGGGGTTTGGGCACGAACACGGAAGCATATCTTGGCGACGCAAACCCCTACGGCAGAACCGCACGCCCCCCAATCCAATCGGCGCGATTTCCTCTATGTCGCAGCCGGCGCAGTCGGAGCGGTTGGCGTCGCCGGCCTTGCCTGGCCCCTGATCAATCAGATGAACCCGGATGCTTCGGTGCTGGCGCTCGCCTCCATCGAGTTCGACCTTTCCGGCATCGAAGAGGGACAGTCGGTCACCATCAAGTGGCGCGGCCTGCCGGTGTTCGTCCGTCACCGCACCGAAGCCGAGATCGAGGAAGCCCGGGCCGTGCCGCTTTCGGACCTCAAGGATCCCGAGACCGATGAGCAGCGCACCAAGGCGGGGCACGAGCAGTGGCTGATCATGATCGCCAACTGCACCCATTTGGGTTGCGTGCCGGTCGGCGAGTCCGGTGATTTCGACGGCTGGTTCTGCCCCTGCCACGGCTCGCACTACGATTCGGCGGGCCGCATCCGCAAGGGTCCGGCACCCAAGAACCTGGTGCTGCCACCCTACGAATTCATTTCCGACACGCTCGTGCAGATCGGCTAAGGGGCTCGACTACAAAAATGGCGCACAATAACCCTGAAAGCACCTACCAGCCCGGTAACGTCGTCGAGAAATGGATCGACGACCGCCTGCCGATCATCCGGTGGTCCAAAGAACACCTGATGGACTTCCCGACGCCCAAGAACCTCAACTACTGGTGGACCTTCGGCGCCATCCTCGCCTTCATGCTGGCGGCGCAGATCATCACCGGCATCGTCTTGGCGATGCACTACACGCCGCATGTCGATCTCGCCTTCAACTCGGTCGAGCACATCCGCCGCGACGTGAACGGCGGCCGCATCATCCAGGCCACCCACGCGGTCGGCGCCTCGATGTTCTTCGCCGCCGTCTACATCCACATCTTCCGCGGCCTCTATTTCGGCTCCTACAAGGCCCCGCGCGAAATCCTCTGGATGCTCGGCGTCGTCATTTTCCTGCTCATGATGGCCACCGCCTTCATGGGTTACGTGCTGCCTTGGGGCCAGATGAGCTTCTGGGCCGCCACCGTGATCACCAATATCTTCGCGGCAATCCCGATCGTCGGCGATCCCATCCTGCAGCTGCTTCGCGGCGGCTTCTCGGTTGATAACGCCACGCTCAACCGCTTCTTCTCGCTGCACTACCTCTTGCCGTTCGTCATCGCGGCGGTGGTGGTGCTCCACATCTGGGCGCTGCACGTGCCGGGCAACAACAATCCGGTGGGCGTCGAGGTGAAGTCGAGCCGCGACACCGTGGCCTTCCACCCCTACTACACGATGAAGGACCTCTTCGCGATCGTGGTCTTCCTGATCCCCTTCGCCTGGTTCGTGTTCTACGCGCCCAACATCCTCGGCCATCCCGACAACTACGTCATGGCCAACAGCCAGGTGACGCCGGCCCATATCGTCCCCGAATGGTACTTCCTGCCGTTCTACGCGATCCTGCGCGCCATCGACTTCAACATTCTGTTCATCGACTCGAAGCTCGGTGGCGTCATCTTCTTCGGCGGCTCGATCCTTATCCTGTTCTTCGTGCCGTGGCTCGATACGTCCAAGGTCCGCTCGGGCACCTTCCGTCCGATCTTCAAGTGGTTCTACTGGCTGTTCGTCGCCAACTTCGTGATGCTGGCCTATCTGGGCGCGGCTCCGGCCGAAGGCATCTACGTGCTGCTCGCCAAGATCGGCACCGCCTACTACTTCACCTACTTCATCATCATCCTGCCGCTGCTGGGCAAGTTCGAGACGCCCAGGCCGCTCCCGGCATCGATCTCGGAGGCCGTGCTGACCGAGCCCAAGGCCGTCAGCGGGGCCGACGCGGCCATGCCGGTCGGCACGCACTAAGGACCTGGGACACGCACAGCAATGATCAACACCAAGACCATTCTCGGCGCCGTCCTGCTGGCCGCAGCCTTCGCGGCCACGCCGGTCTTCGCCCAGGCCGAGCACGCAACCCCGGCCGCGGGCGAGCAGGCCGGCTCGGCCTCAACGCACGCCACCCCCGAGATCGCCAAGCAGCCCTGGACCTTCGCGGGCATCTTCGGCACCTTCGACAGGCACCAGCTGCAGCGGGGATTCCAGATCTTCAAGGACGTCTGCTCCTCCTGCCACGGCATGCACCTCATCGCCTTCCGCAACCTCTCCGAGCCCGGCGGTCCCAGCTTCTCGGAAGAGCAGGTGAAGGCGCTGGCCGCGACCTACGAGATTGCCGATCCTTCCGCCGAAAGCGGCAAGCGCGCAGGCGTTCCGGCCGACCGCTGGCCGAACCCCTTCGCGACCGAGGCCGACGCGCGCGATGCCAATGGCGGTGCGCTGCCGCCGGATCTCTCGGTCATTGCCAACGCGCGTGGCACCACCCAGCCCTTTCCCTGGTGGATACTCAACTACTTCACCGCCTATTCCGAGGGTGGGCCGGACTACATCTACGCGCTGCTGACCGGCTACGAGGAAACGCCGCCGGCAGGCACCGAGGTCCCGGACGGCAAGTACTACAACCACGTGTTCCCGGGCCATGCCATTGGCATGCCGCCGCCGCTCTCTGACGGCCTGGTGGCCTACGAGGCGGCCGAGGACGGCTCCTCGGTCCCGACCACGCTCGAGCAGTATGCGCACGACGTCTCGGCCTTCCTGATGTGGGCTGCCGAGCCGCACCTCGTGGCGCGCAAGCAGGCCGGCTTCCAGGTCATGGCCTTCCTCTTCCTCTTCGCGGTGCTGATGTACCTCGTCAAGCAACAGCTCTGGCGCAAGGTGCACTAGGCACCGGCGCCACCGCCTTCCCCAAGGGGCCCTCCGGGGCCCTTTGTTTTTGGAGATCTGTGCACCCCTCTCTGCTGCGACTAGTTCGCTTCGCTCACAAGTCTCGCTTCTCCCCCTCAAGGGGCCCTCAAGGGGAGATTTCGGTGACTAGATACCGAGATGCGCGCCCTCTCTCCCCCTGAGGGAGAGAGGCGAGACTTAGGTCGGCGAAGCCGGCCTTAGTCGCAGCAGAGAGGGGTATGCGATGCGTCGGCATCCTCCGCCCATCGGCTCTTTGTCAAGCAGATCCGTCCGCCGACCGCTTGCGCCCTTCTCCCGCCACACCTAGTTTCTATTGTCAGTGTCCACGCCCATCGCTGGAGGGCTCCGATGTCCGTGTTGCGCGTTGCCGTTTCTGCCATCACCGTTGCCGCCGCCGTCGCGCGGCATCCGGTTGTGCGCGCCGGCCTGCGTGCCGCGCCGCGTCTCATCACACCTCAGATGAAGCAGAAGGCCGCCGATGCCACGCTCGACGCCGCCTACAATGCCGGGGTGGCAGTACGGAAGCTCATCCGAGGCAGCAGACAATAGGCAGTAGCGAAGGGCGGCCGGTTTCAATACCCTACTGCCTACTGCCTACTGCCTACTGCCTACTGCCCACTGCCTACTCACCACTTCCTGCTGGCTCCCTTCATGCTCGACCTCAAGGCCCTCGTCCGCTCGATTCCGGACTATCCCAAGCCTGGCATCCTGTTCCGCGACATCACCACGCTCATCGAGAGTCCCGACGGGTTCCGTGAGAGCATTGAACGGATCGCGGCCAATCACCGTAACGTCGGCATCACCCACGTCGCCGGCATCGAGGCGCGTGGCTTCATTTTTGGAGCGGGGGTCGCCATTGCACTGGGCGTCGGCTTCGTGCCCGTCCGCAAGAAGGGTAAACTGCCCGGCGAGACCATCGGGCAGAACTACGCGCTCGAATACGGCGTCGACACCATCGAGATCCATGCCGACGTGCTCGAAGCCGGCGACAGCGTGCTGCTCGTCGACGATCTCATCGCTACTGGCGGCACGGCGCTCGCTGCGGTCTCGCTGCTCCGCCGCACCGGCGCAGCGGTCAAGCATGCGGGCTTCGTGATCGACCTCTTCGACCTGGGGGGCGCGCAGAAGCTGCGCGACGCCGGCGTCGCGGTCGACGCCCTGATCCCCTTCGAAGGGCACTGACGAGCCGCTGAATTCAAGGTTCAGGACCGGTTCATCGGCCCGCCGCTACATCGCCGGCCAACAAAGGTGAACTGAAATGCTCAAGACCCTCATCGAAAAGCTCCGCCGGCCCACGCCGCAGCGCGTGGTGACCGATTGGACCATCGGCTGGTCGCTGCGCGATCTCGCCGACCTGCCGCCGCACCATCCGCGCCAGAACGAGCGCTGAGGTGACCATCGCCATCCGCCGCCCTCGCCTCGCCGATGCGCTCGGCATGGCGGTCGTGCATCACGCTGCCGTCCATGCCGCGCTCCCCGGCATCTACGACCGCGCCATCCGGGACAACTGCGAGGACTAAGCCCTTGGAAATCGCAAGAGAGGGGCTCGCGATGTCGCCAACTATCTCCGGTTCTCGGCATCACTCGCACAACCGCGCCTCGCACCTTGCCCCGTGGCACCCCAGGTCGAGATGCAGGTGGTCCTTGTGCAGCGCGTTGGCCTCGGGCCCCAGCGTCGTCGAAAACCGCGCACAGGCCGCGTCGTGCGCGAAACGCAACAGCCGGCCCTCGGATGACAGCGCATCGCTCCAGCCGCCTTCGACGCTCACCATCCGCCCGTCGTCGAGCCGGAACCCGACCACGTCCACCGCCTCAGCGAACGAATGGAAGCTCAGATTGCCGTCCTCGGCATTGTTGACGTTGCGGCACATATAGCTGGTGCCGACCACGAGCTCGGCGATGCGCGTATTCTCCCGGGCGAAGAGGTAGCGGTCGATCTCGGCCACCCAGCCGGGCAGGGCGGTCGCCATGCCGCAGCTGGTCACCACCTCGCCCGAAAGCGGCACCATCCGCCCATTGACCAGCACCCCGGTGACGGCGAGCGGCGATTGCGCCTGGCACTGTCCATCGCTGATCGGCGGCCGCATCTCGGCCTCGACCTGCCCGGCGATCACCGCCGGGCACATGCTCTGATAGATGCGCGGCGGTTCCGGCGCGGCCGGGGGGCCGTCCACCTCGGGATCGATATGCTCGGCCGGTTCCGCCGCCGGCGCCGCTGTCTTCGCGCGTGTCCCCGGTAAGGATTTCCGTGGGTCGGTCCGTGGCAGCGGCATCGCCGGTTCGACCGCTTCCGCCGGTCTTGGCTTGGGCAGCGGCGGCGGCTCCTCCTGGGCGAGGGCCGGCAGGGCGATCGTCATCAGGAGCAGGGCCGCGAACATCCGCATGCGCCCGCAACGCGCCGCCCGCCCCCCGGGTTGCCGTCTCCACTTAACCATCCGCGCTGCAAACCCCGTGGAGGGCGCGGTTAACCGGCCATAAACCATCTTTGCCCGGCCCCGCCCCTCTGCTATCAGCCGCCCTATGGCTGTCTCCCTCGACCACATCCGCAATTTCTCCATCGTCGCTCATATCGACCATGGCAAATCCACCCTCGCCGACCGGCTGATCCAGATGACCGGCGGGCTCGAGGCCCGCGAGATGAAGGAGCAGGTGCTCGATTCGATGGACATCGAGCGCGAGCGCGGCATCACCATCAAGGCGCAGACGGTGCGGCTCAAATACCGCGCGCAGGACGGCGAGGACTACATCCTCAACCTCATCGACACCCCCGGCCATGTCGACTTCGCCTACGAGGTCAACCGCTCGCTCGCCGCCGTCGAGGGCTCGCTGCTGGTGGTGGACGCCAGTCAGGGCGTCGAGGCGCAGACGCTGGCCAACGTCTACCACGCCATCGAGGTCAACCACGAGATCGTGCCGGTCCTCAACAAGGTGGACCTCCCCGCCGCCGACATCCCGCGCGTGAAGCAGCAGATCGAGGACGTGATCGGCCTCGATGCCTCCGACGCCCTCGAAATCTCCGCCAAGACCGGGCTGGGCATCGACACCGTGCTCGAAGCCATCGTCCACCGCCTGCCGGCCCCCAAGGGCGACATCCAGGCCCCGCTCAAGGCCCTCCTGGTGGACTCCTGGTACGACACCTATCTCGGCGTCGTCGTCCTCATCCGCGTCATCGACGGCACCATCCGCAAGGGCCAGAAGATCCGGATGATGGCCTCGGGCGCCACCTACGAGCTCGACCGCGTCGGTGTCTTCACCCCCAAGCTGGTGGACGTCCCCGAACTGGGCCCCGGCGAGATCGGCTTTTTCACCGCCTCGATCAAGGAAGTGGCCGATACCAATGTCGGCGACACCATCACCGACGACCGCAAACCCACCGCCGCCGCGCTGCCCGGCTTCCGCCCGGCGCAGCCCGTCGTCTTCTGCGGCCTCTTCCCGGTCGACGCCTCCGACTTCGAGCTTTTGCGTGAAGCCATGGGCAAGCTGCGCCTCAACGACGCCAGCTTCTCGTTCGAGATGGAAACCTCCGCCGCGCTCGGCTTCGGCTTCCGCTGCGGCTTTTTGGGCCTCCTCCACCTCGAGATCATCCAGGAGCGCCTCTCCCGCGAGTTCAACCTCGATCTCATCGCCACAGCCCCCAGCGTGGTCTACGAGTTCCGCCTCACCAATGGCGATACCCTGATGCTCCACAACCCGGCCGACCTGCCGGACGTGGTCAAGATCGAGGACATCCGCGAGCCCTGGATCAAGGCGACCATCCTCACCCCGGACGATTACCTCGGCTCGATCCTCAAACTCTGCCAGGACCGGCGCGGCATCCAGCGCAACCTCTCCTATGTCGGTAACCGTGCGATGGTGGAATACGACCTGCCCCTCAACGAGGTGGTGTTCGATTTCTACGACCGGCTGAAATCCATCTCCAAGGGCTATGCCAGCTTCGACTACGTCCTCGCCGACTACCGCGAGGGCGACCTGGTAAAACTCTCCATCCTCGTCAATTCCGAGCCGGTCGACGCGCTCTCCATGCTGGTCCACCGCAACGCCGCCGAGTCGCGCGGCCGCATCATGTGCGAAAAATTGAAGGAACTGATCCCGCCGCACCTCTTCGTCATCCCCATCCAGGCGGCGATCGGCGGCAAGATCATCGCCCGCGAAACGGTACGCGCCCTGCGCAAGGACGTGACCGCCAAGTGCTACGGCGGCGACGCCACCCGCAAACGCAAGCTTTTGGAAAAGCAGAAGGCCGGCAAGAAGAAGATGCGCCAGTTCGGATCGGTCGAGATTCCGCAAGAGGCGTTCATCAAGGCGCTGAAAATGGGCGACGAGTAGCCCACCCTCCGCGTAAGCGGTCTACTTTCGTCCACGATGTCATTTCCGCGAAGGCGGGAATCCAGCATGCTCGATGCCTGGCGTGATAATCCCTCCCATCCCCAGCCGCCGTCATCCTCGGGCTCCGACCCGAGGACCCACGCCTCCACGAGCGCGGCAGAAAATGGGTCCTCGGATCAAGTCCGAGGATGACGGTGGCTGGGGGAAACGCGGTGCAAGCCTCGCGGCGCAGGCGGGTGGAGCGCCATTCTCTTCTTCGGGCCTCCCCCTCACCTGACCTCTCCCCGTCGGGGAAGAGCCTGCCCCGGACTTGATCCGGGGTGGCGCGTAGCCCCGGATGAGGGGGCCTTTGCCGGGACACCGAGCTATCCCCACGCCCCCTTCCCCTCCGCCCGGCATCGTGTGAAGCTCCCACCACAGCCATAACGGGGGCAACCATGGCGAACCTGCTGACGCTCACCAATTCCTGGCCGACCCGAAAGCTCGCGCTCGGCGAGACGCTGATCGAGGCCGGCGAGGCCGGCGGCGAGCTCTACATTCTCGTCTCCGGCGCGCTCCGGGTGACGCGCGACGGCGTCGACCTCGCCCGCATCGCCGAGCCTGGCGCGCTGGTGGGCGAAATGAGCGTGGTGCTCGGCCTCGATCACTCGGCCACGGTCACCGCCACCGAGCCCACCGAAGTGCGGGTGCAGGAAGACGGCCTCCGCTGGCTCGAATCCACCCCCCTCGCCGCCCTCCACCTCGCCACCCTCGCCTGCCAACGCCTCGACCGCACCAGCGCGCTGCTGGTCGAACTGCGCAAGGATGCCGAGGGGAACAGAGAGGCTGGGTTCCTGGAGCGGTTGTTCGGGGCGGTGACCGGGGCGGATGTCAGGGGGTAGCGAAAGTTCGAGCGTCCTCGGCTAGCCGGCAACAAAGACAGTGTCGAGCCCTTCATCGCCGGCGGCCTGGTACGGCCTCCTTTGTGCGAACCGACCGGCACCTGGCTGTTAGAGTCGTAATTTGCATCTCTACCCGGATATGCCAACCCCTTTATTTCGTATCCTTCGGGGCTGTCGACTAGGCGGAAGTCCGGGTAGACGTTCCGGCCAGGTTGATCATAGTGGAGTCCCAGGGTGACGATCCGCTTCTCGAACCAGTTTTGGAAGTGGAATTCCTTATCCGTTGGACCACTGCGTTCAATCAACTCGCCGCGGTGAACGGCTTCGACACATTCTCTAAATATTGCAGCGGCACTCAAGCTCGTCGCCTTTCGCAGATATCGTGCAAACTTGAAATGACTTCTTCGATCTCGCTTTGAACTGAATCTAGGAAGGCCATGGCGTGGGACGAGCTCGGCGCCGTGGATAGCGACTTCAATAACTGCCCCATAAAGATTATTCGCACGTCATTTCGGCTCAGCGGCCGACCCGCATCTCGGAACCTCTCAACCTGCAGCGTCGCATCGTGGATGGCGCCAGACCATGATGCATCCAGAAATTCCTGGCGGGGAAGCTTCGCCAGCTTCCTGCATACAATTAGAATATCGAGATCAATCGGCTCTTTCGCCTGTAGCTTTGGTTTGGCAACGGACATTTCGGCCTTCACCGGGTGAGTTGCCACGATACCGAAGCCTGCGCTCATGAGCGCCGCCAGCACGGCGCCCCATCCCTCCGTTCGAGAATGGTGATAGCTGAATACAAGCAGCCCATCCTCTTTCAGGACGCGGTGGCACTCCCTCCAGACCCCCGCCAGTCGATCTTGAAAGATGTCGGCCTGTCCATGCTGGACCTCGCCTTCGCTGCGAGTAGTAGCGTCGGGCGCACAACCGTCGCGGTCCAGAATGTGGCGCTGCCATACGTAAAAGAAGTCGGCCAACTGTGAATAGTTGACGTTGTCGAAGAAGGGCGGGTCTGTAATGACTACGTCCACGGACCCCTCACCCAGGTCCGTCGTGCTCGAGTCCCCGCACGACAGGTAGGCCCTTTTGTTCTCCAAAAACGCCTCATTGCTTGAGGCGATTTCGACACCGACGGCGCCGGAGTGTCCGTAGACCTTTTCCGACGCGCTATCCTTGGACGACGTTCTAAGTTCGAACGGTTCCTCGGCGTAATCCAACGCGCGCAGGATTCGCGAGGAGAATAGAGTTGAGAATGCTCCCGAGCTCTTTGGCGTCCCCCACAGGTTTGCTTCGAGCGGCATCCGCTCTGGCTTGAGGATGTGGTGCGAGAACATGTGGCGGACGGCGCCCGTGCCCTCGCCCTTGTAGGAGGCGAAGATATTGTTGAACTCCAGCGTTCCCGAGAAGAGGCAGGCGAATAGTTCACGCATACCTGGGTTGGGTATCGCTTTTATCCTTTCACCTAGGATGTGAAGTCCAAGCAGCTGCCGCTCATTGAAAAACTGATGCCACCGCCGGTAGTTGTAGTTCAAGGCTTGGTTGGTGTTATGCCCTGGTTCGATGGACGCGACGGGAAACGCGTCAGGAATACCGCGGAGACGAGACTCCGCTCTTGAGTATAGTTCCTCATCGAACTTGTCGGCGGGTAGGTACCTCTTTGTGCCGTCTGGCAGAAGGACAAGCTTGGCGTAGAGCCGGTGCCGGGGCGGTTCGGACCCCATCCGGATCGTGCGAGCAATGCTGAACTCATGAGCGCAGGCTGGACAACAGGCCATCTGCCCCTTCGTCGTCCCTAGGGATGGATCGAAATTGATGCCGCAGCTCGAGCAATTGGCCTCGCGAGCGTCTACGTTGACAACATTGATGCCGCCGCACGCAGGGCAACAAGCTTGGGCAGCCGGGAATTTCCTCGAGTAGGCATGTCGCGCGAAGATGCGCGAGGAGAACAGGTCGACCACAGCACTACAAGCCGGGCAATCCAACTGCTTGACCCAGAAGTAGTAAAGGACAGGCACAAGCTCGCCGTTCGGGAGTTGAGCCATGTACAAACTTTGGAGCTCGCGAGCTACGTCAATTTCTATCCCGCGGAACGTTTGCTCCACATCGTGGCGTCGATGCTTCGCAACTGCGTTGCGGACCAGAAAATGAGCGACCGGGTTGATGTCCTTGCCAACTGCACGAGCACCGAGCTTTAGCGTCTCGACAATGGTTGTACCGGAGCCCATGAAGGGGTCGAATATGGTCGCGTCGGAAAAGCGTACGGGGCTGTAGAACAGACCCATTACGTCCGCGCCTTCGGGTGCGAGTGCCCCAATCACAGCGGCCCGAAAAACAGACCCCAGCCGTTGGGCCCACCATTTGTGGATGTGAGAAAGCGGTCGATTTATCTCCTTACGCCAAGACTCCTTCTCGGCCAGGTCTGATATCTGCTCGAATGGAAACGCCTCGGTTTCGATGGCTCGGCGTCGACCAGTTGCTGCTGGCAAGTAGAGCGGAGACGCCTCAGCAAAGAGCCTTAGTTGTGCCGCTCCTCGCCGGACTTCTGGAGGCGTGCGGGGGAATAGCTTCGGTCCACGGGCCTTAGCGCCTGGAGAGCGGTCAACTGCTTCTAGAGGCGCAGCAGGTGAGGCAACCGCGGCCTCCGTGCGCATCACTAAAAGGTCGCTGATCTGCGCCCGCGACTCGCCCGCTTCGTATCGGAGCACAGTATCAACGGACTTGCCGATACGCTCGGCGGCCTCCTCTACGGTTAGGCCGGCCGATCTACGGAGATGCTGAAATTCGGTGATCATTGTCCCACCGGTTGCACCTTTTTCGCCGAAGGTCCTTTGGGAAAAGCGATAAGTTTACGGTTTGTTCTTATTGTCTACCTTCATCATCGAGCAGTGTCGAGCGACCTGTGCGATGAATCCTTGTCCGCCAACGGCCGGCGTGCAACTGGTTGTCCCCAACTTATCCCCGCCCTCTCCACCGCCCCCATAATCCCTCCTCAACCCAAAGGAGGGAACCATGTCCAAATCACTTACACCCGCCCGCGCCGCGCGGCATGAGGCGCTCACCGTGCGGATCGAGGCGCTGGTGAAGCAGCTCGAGCCGGTGGCGCGGTCAAAACCCGGCCAGGAGGTGTCGGCGCCGGTGCGGAGCCTTGCCGAAGACCTGCTGTTCGAGGCGCGGGAGTTTCGTGCCCGCGGCGAGCGGCGCGGGCTCGTCGCCGCCGCGCCCGATTATGCCGGGCTCTTCATCCAGCTCGGCCAGGCGCTGGGCATGCTGGCGCGCTGGCGCAGCCGCAACCCGGCACCCGGCGCCGCCGGGGCCGATCCTGACGGCTACACCGATGCGGAAGTGGCCGAGATGCGGCTCAACATTGCCAGGCGGCTCGACCAGCTCGTGCGTGAGCGCATGCATCGCGAATTTCTGCCGTCAAATCAGGCGGTTGACCATAGTTATCCCCGCGCTCGCGCAGCCAAGTAGAATGCACCTCGCCTGCCCACACGGGACGGATCGCGACGAACGGTTGTGGTGCGGGTTGCCGGGAGGGGGAAGCGGGTCGCCGCAAGCCCCTGGGCCAAGCGCACGGAGTTGGGAAGGCCAACCGACTCACTCCCGACGCGCGGGACAATGCCAGAAGCCCCGGCCTCCCTGGGTGCGGAAGCATCCATAAAATATCCCCGGATGCCTCCGCACCCAGGGTCGTTCCACTCTCAAAGCCGGAGGCTCATGGGCCGTCCGGTGGCGAAGCCTGCGCGATTTTTCGCTGCGGCATCGCCCGGTTGGGAGGGCCGCAATGAGGCGGACCGCCTCATTGCGGCCTCAGCACATGGTTTGTGAGGGAAGGACGCTGTCAAGGGGACCTGCGGTCCCGCGAAGCGGCTTCGCCCTTGACAGCGTCCTTCCCTCACAACATCCGCGCTACGGAGGTGTGCCAAACAAAACAAGGCCGCGCGGCGGAGGGTGTCGCGCGCGGCCTTGTCTGAAATGCCGCTGCAGCAATCGGGGGCGTGCGCAGCGGCCTGACGCATAGATGGGGCGGGCGGCAGCACATTCAATGCCACCCACCCAAAGGGGCAGCCCCTGTGCGCTCGGCGCAGGGCATGGCATATTCGGCAGGGGCAAGGGGGCGACAAATGTCTATATTGAAATCCTTCGGCAAATCGCCGGCCAAGATCTTTTCCGCCGGCGATTATCTCATCCGCGAGGGCGGCGCGGCGGGGAGCCTGTTCGTGCTGGAGAGCGGCGAGGTCGAGGTGCTGCGCGGCGACACCGTGGTCGCCACCATTGCCGAGCCCGGCGCCATTATCGGCGAGATGAGCGTCCTGCTCGATGCGCCGCATTCGGCCTCGGTGCGGGCCAAATCATCGGTCTTCGCCCACGAGGTCGCCGACGCCGCCAGTGCGCTGAAGCGCCACCCGGACCTGCTCTACAAGGTGGCACAGATCCTCGCGCGCCGCCTCGGCGCCACCACCACCTTCCTGGTCGACACCCGCGAGCAGCTCGAAAACACCGCCGACCTCGAATTTCTGGAAAAGGTCTATGACCTACTCGGCCGGTAGCGGCACATCCACAATAGGCGCCGCGCTCATCGCCTCGCAGAGGTTCACCATCGCCTGCAGCTCCAGCTCCTCCTCGGCCGTCCGCTCGCGCGCAAGCATGTCCCACATCTGGCCGATCTCCACTTGTTCGAGCGCACAGCCGCAATAGCGCTCGACCTTGAGTGCGTCCGGCTCCGTGGCGGCGCGGGTCGCCCGGCAGCTCTGCACGAATTCTTCCGCCCGCTTATCCTCCTGCACCGCCGGCAGCATAGACTGCAGCCCATAGAGCGCCCCGTACATCAGCGGCTGGTGGAGGAGGTAGATGATGAGGCTCCAGCGCCCCAGCCACGCCAGCCATTTCGGCGCCGGGAGGCGCCAGAACGGCTGTCCGCTGAGCGCCTTGGCGGCGGCCAACCCGATCAGCGTCACCCCCAGCCAGGGGAAGACGGGGACGATATCGGCCGTAGCCGGCGACACCGGCCAGAAGCCGATCCACGCCAGCCAGCGCTCCCGCATCACCGGGTGGGTGGCGAGCAGCGGCAGGACGATGATTCCCACCCCCACCATCCCTGTCACCAGCGGCGGCAGGCGGAGAAACGGCAGCGCCAGCAGCGAAAACAGCGCAATCGCGTGCAGCACGCCGAAAAAGGCAAAGTAGTCGCCAAAGGCGAACCAGGTGCCTGCACTCACCGCCAGCGCCGCCAGAACGAGGATCGCCTCCCGGCGCCAAAAGCTCCGCCAGCGTATCCCCGTCCCGTGTCCCAGCCATAAACTCACCCCCGCTAAGGCCAGGAAGCTGGAGACGATCGCCTTCTGGAACGCCGTCCACCACGGATCGGTGGAGACGTCGAGGTTCCAGAAACCGAGGAAATAGAGGTCCCAGCCCAGGTGGAACACCACCATGGCGATGATCGCCACTCCCCTCAGGGCATCGATCAGCGGGTAGCGCGGGCGGATGGGGGAGGCGGCATCGAGGCTCATCCCCCGACCCATGCACGCCGCCGGGAATGGGTCAACTCGCCGCGGAACCATGCGCAAACCAAGTCGTTTTTCGGGCCATGGGGCGCAACAAACCCAATTTCGAAAGGACTTAACATGCGTAAGCTGCTTCTTGTTGGCGTGGCCCTGGCCTCCCTCGGTGCGGCCATGCCTGCCTTCGCCCAGTCCGACAGCGGCAAGGCCGTCGTCGGCGCCACGGCTGGCGGTGCCACCGGTGGCACCATCGGCTTCCTGCTCGGCGGTCCGGTGGGCGCCATTGTCGGTGGCTGGGCCGGTGCGGTTATCGGCGGCGAAGCCGCTGTCGACGAGGCCTCCGTCCGCTTTGCCGGCGAGCACCCTGTCGACGTCATCTACCTCGATGACCTGAGCGTCGGCACCGTCGTGAGCGCCGACGTGACGATCCATCCGATCGAGGGTGACGACAAGTTCGGCTATATCTACGCCAACAACCGCGTCTATATCATCGATCTGGAAACCCGTAAGGTCGTGCAGTCCCCGGGCTACGTGATCCCGAACGACACTGTCGCCTTCGTTGAGGCCCACCCGACCACGTCGATCTCGCTCGACGGCGACATCGGCCCGGGCTTCGAGCTCAGCGCCGACGTCGCCCTGGCCGATATCCCCGACAACCGGACCTACAAGTACGTCTACATCAACGACCGTCCGGTGCTGGTCGATGCCGGCACCCGCACGGTGGTCTGGGTCCGCTAGCGGACCTCCCGGTTACGACACTTGCCGCCCGGCTCTGCCGGGCGGTTTGCATTTCTTGTCCCCGCCAAGTTAGGCTGCCGTAAGCTGTTGTCGGAGCAGCAGGGGCAGGCAAGGGATGATCCTCGAATCGGTGGTGCACTTTCCGGTGACGGTCGTCGGACCGCACGGCACGCTGGTGCAGGAGGGGCAGAAGACCGGACGGCTCTATGTGCTCAAATCCGGCGACCTCGAGATCGTGAGCGATGGTTCGCTCGTCGCCACTATCGGCGAACCGGGTGCAATTGTCGGCGAGATCAGTGTGCTGATCGACGCTCCGCATAGCGCGACGGTCCGCAGCCGGCACGGTGCTGAAGTCTATGTGGTCGACGATCCAACCGCGTTCCTCGACGCCCATCCCAGCATTGCCCGACGCATCGCCCAGCTCCTTGCCCATCGCCTGCAAAAGACAACGGCGCTGCTCGTCGACATGCGCCAGCAGGCCAAGGAGCGTGATGACCTGGTGATGTTCGACAAGATCTTCGCCCTCTTGAAATGAGGTGACCATGCCGGCTTCGTCTCCCGCCTGGCTCAAGTTCGAGTACTTTCTCGCCGGCACGGTTGTGCTCGAGCAGGGCACACGAACCGGCAAGCTGGTCGTCCTCAAGGACGGCGAGTTCGAGGTCATCCGCGATGGCCGCTTCATCTCGTCCACCCGCTCGCCGGGCGCGATCTTTGGCGAGATGTCGCTGCTGCTCGAAAAACCGCACACTGCTACAGTGCAGGCGGTGACCGATGTCGAATGCTACGTCATCGAAGATGCGCTCAAGGTGCTGGAAACCCATCCCTCCTGGACGCTGCAGATCGCTCGGCTGCTGGCCCAGCGGGTCAACAACACCACCGCGGCGTTGATGGAAGCGCGTCCACATGACGAGACCGACCATGGCCGGCTCATCCTTCCCCACTATGTCCTCTCCGATTGGGGCGATCCACAGGTCTAGCCATGCCCAAGCCAACCCTCACCATTACCTACTGTACCCAGTGCAACTGGCTGCTGCGCTCCGCCTGGATGGCGCAGGAGGTGCTCTCCACCTTCAGCCTCGAAATGGGGCAGGTCACCCTCATCCCACGCACCGGCGGCATTTTCGAGATCCATCTCGACGGCGAACTCATCTGGGAGCGGAAGCGCGACGGCGGCTTTCCAGACGTCAAGCAATTGAAGCAGATGGTGCGCGACCGTATCGACCCCGACCGCGACCTCGGCCACATCGATCGGCCCCATGGACCTGCGGCGGCGGGATAATCTACCCCGCCCGCGCACCATGCTGGAGACGCCGGCTCCAGAATCGTATTGAGCCGCGGCCGGGCTCGTGGCTAGAGTCCGCGCCAATGTCGGCGCCCTCGCGGCGCACGGCGAACAAACAGGGAGAATGCCGCCTCATGAAATCGCTCGTCAGCCTTGCAACTACCGCCCTCCTGGCGCTCGGCTTCGCCGCGCCTGCCGTGGCGCAGGACCTGCCCGACCTCGGCGGTCGCACCATCAAGGCCGTCACCGAGAACGCTTACTATCCGCTCAACTTCGCCGATCCCAAGACCGGTCAGGGCATCGGCCTCGAATATGACGTGATCAATGAGGTCGCCAAGCGTATCAACGCCAAGGTCGAGTGGAACCTCACCAGTTGGGATGTGATGATCCAGGCCGTTCGTGACGGCCAGTTCGACATCGGTGCCGATGGCATTTCGATTACCGACGAGCGCAAGTCGCAGATCGACTATTCCGATCCCTTCATCGTCATCGACCAGTTCCTGCTCGTTCGCGCGGATGACGAGCGGATCAAAGGACCGGAGAGCTTCACCGAAAACACGGATCTCTTCTTCGGGGCTCAGACCGGCACCTCCAGCTATTACTCGGCCGCCGGCATCGTCGGCGAAGGCAACGAAATGCGCATCAAGAGCTTCGACACCTTTGGCGCTGCAGTTGCGGCCCTAAAGGCGGGCGACGTCGACGCAGTGATCGTCGATCAGGCCGCTTCGGCCGGTTACCAGGGCGCTGATCCGGGTGCCTTCAAGACCGTCGGCGAGTCGCTCTATTCCGATCCGATGGGTTTCATCTTCACCCCGGGCTCGGACTTGGTGGCGCCGTTCAATGCCGGTCTCGCCTCGATGAAGGCCGACGGAACGCTGGATTCGCTCATCACCAAGTGGTTCTTCGAATACGGCAAGTAAGCACTTTCGCGCGCGGGCTGCTTGTCCGCGCGCCTTTCCCATGGCGCCAGGACGCTCCTCCAAACGCAGCTTCGAGTTCCCGTGGTGGCTTCTGGCCCTCGCGCTGCTCGGCGTCGTCACGCTCTGGGCCGTGCTCAATGACACCACCTACAACGAAATCTTCGTTGTCCTCACCCGCGGCATCGTCACCACCCTCTGGGTGACCTTTGTCGCCTTCGGCCTCGCCTGTACGCTGGGCCTCGTCGTCGCGCTGGCCCGAACCTCGGGAAACCGCTTGTTGCGTGAGGTGGCGACGTTCTACGTCGAGCTGGTCCGCGGCATCCCTATTCTCGTCTTTCTGTTCTACGTCGCTTTCGTCGGTGCGCCGTGGATGGTCGCAGTCGTCAATGGGGTGCTGGAGGCGCTGGGTGTCGCATGGCTCCCACGCATGACTGTGCGCGATTTCGACTTCACCTGGCGCGCCATTGTCGCGCTGACCATCTGCTACTCATCCTTCATCGCCGAGATCTTCCGCGCCGGGATCGAAGCGGTGGACGAGGGGCAGATCGAAGCCGCCCGGGCGCTCGGCCTCAAACGCGGCCAGATCTTCCGCCACATCATTGCCCCGCAGGCATTGCGCACCATCCTGCCGCCGCTGGCCAACGACTTCGTTTCGATGATCAAGGACTCGGCGCTGGTTTCGGCCCTCGGCGTGCAGGACATCACCCAGTTGGGCAAGCTCTATTCGGCGGAGAGCTTTAGGTTTTTCGAGACCTACAATGTCGTCGCCTTCCTCTATCTGACCATGACCATCAGCCTCTCGCTGCTTGTCCGCCTGCTTGAGGCGCGGCTGCGACGGTGACGCTTGCGGATCGCTCGGACGATGACCACGTTAGCTCATCGCAACGCCCAGAGAACCGGAACGCCTCCATGCTCAAGCGCCTCGCCGCCATCGCCCTGCCGCTCGCCCTTGCCGGCGTGCTCGCCGGCTGCTCCGACCGAAACGAGGTTGGCAGCGTCGGCGTCGACTGGACCGGTAACGACATTGCAGTCGAGGCGGTGGCCGACCCCGAAGTGAAGGGCGTCGTCTGTCACGTCGCCTACTTCAACCGTAGCTTCATCGATCGCATGAGCCAGGGCAACTGGTTCGAGGACCCGTCCTATTCGGCGGTCGATTGCGAAGCCACCGGCCCGATCACCGTTGGTGACATCTCCCTGGCCAAGGGCGGCGAAGAGATCTTCCAGCAGGGCCGCTCGCTGATCTGGAAGTCGATCCGCGTCTCCCGTATCTACGACGAGGCGAACAATTCCCTCGTCTATCTCGCCCACGCCCGCGAGCTGCAGCAGGGCTCGGGCAAGATGTCCCTCTCGGTCGTGCCTCTCGCCGGTGCCGACGTCACCTGGAGCAAGGGCGCGCCTGGCGCTGCAAAGGCGGCGGCCGACTAGCCGATCGAAGCAATTTGATTAAAGCCGCGGCGCGTCTGGGAACCACGCCGCAACCGGCGGGGCATTTGCTGGCAGCGTGCCCTCACCCACTCTATGGGCCGCTTCAACTGCGCGGAGCCCCTGCCATGCTCGATCTTTCGTCATTGCCGCAGAATGCACCGGTTGTTTTTGCCATTCTCATCATGTTTACCGTCTTCTTCCTCGTTGCCCGGTTGGTGAGCGCGCGCCAGACGGTGGCATTTGCTTTCGGCTTCACGCCGATGCTGCTCTTCTGGGCCCTTCAGCAAAGCCTCGGTTGAGCCCCTTTCCAGGCGATTCTGCCGGTCCCCCTTACTGGGAAACGACCTTTTGCGCCCTCGGCGCAAAACACAAAAAGATTTCACTCCCGCAAGCTGATCGTCCCGTGCATAAGGCCGATATTTCGAGCCTAGCATGAGCGGCTCCACTCGGAGCCGCAGAGGAGACTACTCATGGCAATTCTCATTGGCGACACGGCCCCCGACTTCGAGGCTGACACCACCGAGGGCCACATCCGATTCCACGACTACATTGACGGCTCCTGGGCCGTACTGTTCTCGCATCCCAAGAACTTCACGCCGGTCTGCACCACCGAACTCGGCTATACCGCCAAACTCAAGCCCGAGTTCGACAAGCGCGGCGTCAAGGTGCTCGGCCTCTCGGTCGACGAACTCAAGAATCACGGCGGCTGGTCCAAGGACATCGAGGAAACCCAGGGTGTGGCGCTCAACTTCCCGCTGATCGCCGATCCCAAGGGCGAGGTGGCGCGCAAGTACGATATGATCCACCCCAATGCCGACAATTCGCTGACTGTTCGTTCCGTCTTTGTCATCGGGCCGGACAAGAAGGTGAAGCTCAAGATCGAGTATCCAGCCTCGACCGGCCGCAACTTCGACGAAGTGCTGCGCGTCATCGACAGCCTGCAGCTGACCGCCAAGCACCAGGTTGCGACCCCGGTGAACTGGAAGAACGGCGAGGACGTGATTATCGTGACGTCCGTCACCGATGAGGCTGCGCGCCAGAAGTACCCTGAGGGCTGGACGACGCTGAAGCCTTACCTTCGCATCGTGCCGCAGCCGCGGGGCTGAGATTTCTCTCCCTGAGCGACTAAAAGGGCGGCCGTTGGGCCGCCCTTTTTTTCCGGTTCAGGCTTGCCCGCGCAGGCTGCGGTTGATGGCGCCCAGCAGCATGATGATGCGCCCCATGCCCATGAGCAGCAGTCCGCCCACCAGCGGCGTTACTGCCCAGCTGAGCTGCGTCAGCAATCCGGCGACGACCCCAATCATGTTCTGGTTGCCGCTGTCCATCGCGGCCGAAAAGGTCTGGAACATTGTCGGCGCGCCATAGCCGATGATCACAATGCTGGCCAGCAGGGCAATCAAGCCGATGAGATACAGAAGTCCTGCAACCATGATTGCTACCCCAAGCCCCTGGGATAATAAAATCGGCTCCTCGCCGCCAGTCAACTGGCTTCCGTAAGAGGCCCCGGGGCTAGAGCCCCAGTTCAGCCTGCAGTTTGCGGGTCAGCTTGCCGGCGATGGTCCGGTAGCTTTGCTCGATATAGCCCTTGAGCAGCCTCTCCTCGAGGGCGCCAGGTGCGACCCGCACCCATTGCCGCTTTGCGAAATAGGCTGCTTGCTCGATGCCGTCGAGCTCCACCAGGCCGTCGAAGGCAAGTTCGCTGACCTTGAACACCAGCACCTTACTGTCGTCGCCGAGGAGGCAGAACACTTTGCCGCCGATCTTGGCGACCAGTGCCTCCCACTGCTCATGCAGGGTCGTGGCCTTCAGTGTGCCGATAAATGCCTCGAACCTCTGCCGGTCATGCAGGTTCATCAAATCTGGTCCTGCTTGACGAAGACCCGGGTACGCTTGGATCGGCCAAGCCAAGCCAGCACCGCTCCCGGGACGCCGAGCACCACCCAGCCGGGGAGGGCGAGGATGGCGTTGATCAAGCCCTCGAGCAACGGCCCAAAGAAGCGCGATTCAATGAAACTCTGGATTCCGGCGAGGCTGTCGGCGTGAATGGCCCGCCAAGTCTCGCCAAGCGGCGTCATGACCACACTATTGGTGCCGAGTGAGCGTGTGCCGTCGAGGATCACGAGGATCAGGGCCGCGGCCAGGAGCGTCGTGCCGATGATGCGCAGCAGGAGCCGCATGTTTCCTCATGTCCCCGCCGGCACGTCCGGCCTTGTGCAGCAACCTATCTGGCATCGCCTTCCGCCCCGCACAAGGGTGCCGGCCGACTTCCGGCGTGAAAGCGCGAGCGGAAGCGTCTCGCCGCTTGCGGTCGGAGCGTTCCTGAGTATATTGCGCCCGCTTGCGACCGGCCCAGTGCCCCGAGCATGCGGAAAGTCGGGCCACCGCTTTCCGTCGGAAGACAAGCGGAGAGATGGCCGAGTGGTCGAAGGCGCACGCCTGGAAAGTGTGTAGGCGGGTAACCGTCTCGAGGGTTCGAATCCCTCTCTCTCCGCCAGTCCGCAAGGTGTTGAATTTCTGTTCTTATCCCGACGGGCACGCTCCCGCAGGTATGGTTGCCCGAGGTCGGACGACGGCCTCGTTGCGGCGGCTGCTGAAGAGTTGTTTGTCGACGCGCAAGGATAAGGGCCGATCGCCGCGGTAGCGTAGGGCTGCCAGTGGGGGAAGGCGGCTCCAATGAAATACGAAGACGTTTCCGATCTCTGCGTTGCCGAAATCATGGGGCGATGGCCGGCAACCATTGGCGTGTTCATCGACCTGCAGATGCACTGCGTCGGCTGCCCGATCGGTTCGTTCCATACGCTTGCCGACGCGGCCGACGAGCACGGGCTCGAACTGGAGGAGCTGGTAGCCGAGATCTCGGCGGCTATCCAAGAAGCGATTACAGAAGGCCAGGCGCGTGTCCGTCGCCGATCAGCACCAGGCGATGAGGATCCTTCACCAGCAGCTTTTGGCGGCCACCCTCCACGAGATTGGCGGCCTCCCAGGCGGTGAGGATACGCGAGACGGTATGAAGGGTCGTGCCGGTCATCTCGGCGATGTCCTGCTTGGAGATCGGGAAGTCGATGCGGATACCGGAGCCCTCCTTCTTACCCGACTGCTGCGCCAGGCGCAGTACGGCATGGGCCACACGGCGCTCCACTTCCTCGGTGGAGAGTTCGCGCATGCGGGTGTGGGCTTCCTGCAGCCGGCTGCCCATGGTCTGCATCGCGTTGACTGCGAGGCCGGGGTGCTGCGCCAGGAGACCGTCCCAGCTTTCCATCGGCCAGACCAGCGCGACGCTATCGACGACGGCCGTCGAGGTGCCCGGGTAGTCGGGACGGCGCAGGGCTTTGGCGATGCCGAACAGGTCGCCCGGGTTGACCATGCGAACGACGACCTGCTGACCCTCGGGCGTGACCTGGGTCACGCGCAGCCGGCCGTGCAGCAGGACGAAGAAGTGCGTCGCCGGCTGGCCCTGCTCGAAGACGGGGGTCCCGGCCGGGTGGCGGCGGCTGCTGGCGCCGGCGAGGATATCGTCGAGCTCCGCGTCGGACATGCCGCCGAAGAGGGCGAGGCTCTTGAGGAGACTGCGGTCGAGGACGGCCGTCAAGTTGCGCTGATCCGATTGCCGACCGAGGAGCAATACCTCTGCCGTTTGACGAGCGCAATCGGCGCGAGCTCGCACCTCACCGGCCGGCCAAGAGGCCGAGGAGACCGTCCAGAACGCCGCGCTCGCGCACCAGGCGGAATCCCAGATTGTCCGGCGGCACGCCGACCGAGCAGCCGCCGCCCATGGCGTCGCGGACAAAGATGTTCATCGGCGTGCGGTGCTTGCCTTCGAGCAGGCGCAGTCCGCAAGAGTCGAGATGGCTCAGTTGCTCGCCTGCCGCCCCGAGCACGGTCCGGCTGCCACAGGTGGCGGTCCATTCCCAGACCGATCCGCCGAGGTCGGCAACGCCGAACTCGTTGACCCCGAAGCCGCCGAGCGGCTCCGGCGTCAGCAGCGCATTGTCACCCAGTGCGGCTTCTTTTTCATAGAACGCCAGCCAGCGCTCGGCGGGGTCGCGGGGGTCGGTCTCCACCCCCAGCGCGTGGTCGCTAGCCTTGCTGCCGGCAGCAAAGGTCCACTCGGCGACGGTCGGCAGCCGCCAGGTCTCGCCGGTGGCGCGGCTCAGCCAGGCAGCATAGGCATTGGCGTCCTCGAAATTGACACCGGTCACCGGCACGTCGCCTTTGCCCTTGCGGCGGGGCTGGGC
>DATCRS010000245.1:0-12960 GCA_036568845.1 Devosia sp.
AAGATCAGAGCGCCGACGCCCTGGAGGTCCGTGGCAGCCACCGGGTCGAAGATCAACGCCAGGATGAGGGCGGTGATGTAGACCGACTCCGCATTCGCAGGCAGCCCGAAGGCCCAGGCAAAGGCGCGGTTCGCTATCCAGGAGCTTGCGGTGATCAGGAGTGCAGAAAAAGCCAGCGCGGTCGGGTCGTGCGGCACGAGGCCGAAGAACCCCAAGATGAAGGCCGCCCCCAGAAGGGCTGCCAGATAGAGGAGAACCAGCCGATACATCGTGGTCTGGTCGAGGAACCTGTCGAGAAAGCCGATCATGGGCAGAACGCTCCGAAGCCGCTGGTCATGGTGGCGGTGCCGTCGCTGTCGATGGCATAGCCTTCGAGGCCGGGCCGCTGCTCGATGAAGTGGATGCCCCTCCGGCCCATCGCGAAGGCGGCCGTCGCGAAGCGATCGGCCTCGAGCACGTCGGATCCGACAACGGTGAGGCTCACGATGTCAGTCAGCGTGCTGCCGCGATCGTGCGGATCATAGATGTGGTGACCACGCACATAGCTGCCTGAAGTCGCCACGCCACGTCCGCGGGGGACCAGGACCTTGACGATCTGCTTCTCGTCGAAGGGGTTGCGGATGCCTACGCGCCAGGGCTTGCCCGACGCGTTGACACCTGCCGACTGGATATCGCCCCCGGCGTCGATGAAGAAGTCAGCATGACCGGCCTCCGAAACCATTCGCGCCGCGTTTCGAATGGCCCAGCCCTTGACGATGCCCGAGGGATCGATCGTGCCGTCGCCGCGATTTATGTCGAAGTAGCCGCCTGTTTCCGCGCGAGTCAGGCGCGCGAGATCGAGGACCTCGCGCATCTCCTCGCTGAGGTCGGCGGCGTCGATATCGCCGCGGTTCAGCGCCTCCACCTCGCTGTCGGGCTTGTAGGTGCTGAAGCGCCGGTCAACGCGATCGAAGTAGTCGAACACACTGGCGACGAGCGGATCGTCGGCGGTTCCGCCGATCTCCACCGTGATCGGCATGCCCATGATGAGCCGTGTCACCGCCATCTAGCGTCCCGCCTGCGCCAGAGCTCCCGCCAGCGAGCGGATGAAAGCCTTGCTCGTCAGGGTGGCGCCGGTGATGATGTCGACATCGGCACTCTGGGCTGCGATCGCCTCATCGCGCAGCATCGGGAGGGCCTGGCGGTTGATGACGAGCGAGGTCCTGCGGTCGGATGGATACTGCAGCGCCCTCAGGGTCACCAGTTTGCCGTTCTGGACCACCGCCTCGATCTGCATCGGGCCGTAATAGGCATCGGTGGTTGGGCCGGTATACGTCCCGTCACTCATCCCCTTCCCCGCAGCGGTCGTCATCGCCGCGTTGGTGATCTCGGCGCGGGGGACTGACGTCGACGGCACTTCGGCGGGAACCGCGTCGGGTCCGGCAGGTACGCAGGTCGTCGCCGGCGTGGTGGTCGCCGCGACCGTCGAACTGCCTGGGCTTGCTGCAGTTGCTTCGGAGGCCTGGGAGATGTCGCTGGCCAGCAGAGCGTCCAGCGGCGCTGCAGTTTCGTGCTGATGCGACTGGTCCCAGATATAGACGCCCGAACTGGCGACAACCAAAAGTGAGAGCGCGATCTTGTTCATGCTGGCCTCAAGGAGTCCGTCACGCTGTACGTGACCATGTCTCCTATTCTCAGAGACGAGCTTTCAGCCCGCTGTCATGAGCGCCAAATCCAGTGGCGGCGTCGGCCGCGACGCGTTTGAGCGGCGTCAATTGCGTAGCGAAGGTGGAGTCCTAGGCTGCTCTCAGCAAGCACCGGCATGCAAAGGAGCAGAGCCATGGCCGACGATCCCAAAATGCTTTCGAAACAGTCTGAAAACACGGCCCCTATCTGGCAGCCACTGGAGGATTTCAGGCAGGCTGTCGACAGGTTCTTCGACAATGTGGCCAAGGGCAACGTGCCGCTGGCAGACTTCCAGCCTACGATTCATCGCTACTTCAGCTGGAACCTTCCGGCCGTGGATATGGTCGAGAAGGATACCGCCTTCGAGCTCACGGCTGAGCTGCCCGGCGTGGTCGCGAAGGACGTCGACGTGTTCCTCAAGAACGGCAGTATCGTCATCAAGGGCGAGAAGTCGGAGGAGTCCCAGACAAAGGAAAACGGCCACTATTTCAAGGAGCGGCAGTATGGCTCGTTCGAACGCCAGTTCACGCTGCCAGCAGGTGTCGACGGCAGCGCCATCGAGGCGACCTTCCGCGACGGCATCCTCAAGGTGACCCTCCCAAAGACGCTGGAGGCCCAGAAGCCGGCCAAGAAGATCGACGTCAAGGTGGCGTGACGGCGACCTGAACCGACACGCTGTTTTCCCAAACCCGGCTGCCCCAAACGGGGCATCCGGAGTGCGCGTAACGGGCAGAGCGCCGGCGGCCCCGCGCTAGGCGCCGGGTGCGCTCGCCTCCAGCGCAGCAAGGATGTTTCCTTCCGTATCCCTGAAGGTCACGAGGTATCCCACGCCCGCAAGCATCGTCTTCGGGATCACGACGGAGCCGCCCGCCCTGATGATCGACGTGGTGATCTCGTCGGCCGACGACACGTCGATTGTGGGGACCACCGTTTGCCAGGGCTCGCTTCGCTGTCCGATACCGGCCCCGACGGCGGCCGGATTGGCTGGATCGGTCGCCATGAGCCAGTAGGGCATCGGGCCTTCCAGTTTGGTCGCGGTCCAGCCAAAGACCTGGTGATAGAACTCCGCCGCCCGCGACGGGTCGTCTGCGGAGATGTCGATATGCACGAACTTGGGCATCTCAGCCTTCCTCCCAGCAGTTGATGCACAGTCATGGCCCATCCCGCAGCGGGGCTGGTTGATCGCGATCAAGGTGCCAGCACGGGCGTGGCCAGATGTTCGTCTCTCGATCTGCGAGTTGCCGGCCGGCAACTGCAGCCAGCTTCAACTGGATGGCGAGAATGGCAAACAAGCATGTCCTCTTCCGATCCGAGGCTCGGGACAAGGTCCTGCGCGGCGCAACGCAGCTCGCCGATGCGGTGCGCGTCACCCTCGGGCCCCGATCCAAGTCCGTGCTTATCGAGCGCAAGTGGGGAGCCCCCCTGGTCTGCAATGACGGGGTGACGATCGCCAAGGAATTCGAGCTTGGCGATCCTGAGGAGAACCTCGGCGCCCGCATGCTGCGCCAGGCCGCGGAGCGCACCGGCGAGGCCGTTGGCGACGGGACAAGCACGGCCACCGTGCTGGCGCACGCGATCTATGCCGACGGCATCCGCAACGTGGTTGCCGGGGCCAGTGCCATCGACCTCAAGCGCGGCCTCGACCGTGGCGCGAGTGCCGTCATTGCCGCCCTCAAGAAGCTCTCCAAGTCGGTGGCGAGCCGCAAGGAGAAGGAACAGGTGGCGACGATCTCGGCGCACAACGATCCTGCCATCGGCGAGATGGTGGCGGACGCGCTCGACAAGGTCGGCGACGAAGGCGTCATCACCGTCGAGGAGGCCAAGACAACGGAAACCTCGCTCGACGTCGTCGAGGGCATGCAGTTCGACCGCGGCTTCATCTCGCCCTACTTCATCAACAATGCCGAGAGGATGGAGGCCATCCTCGAGGATGCGCTGGTGCTCATTGTCGACGGCAAGGTGAGTGTGCTCACCGACCTCATCAATCTGCTCGAGTCCGTGGCCAAGTCCGGCTCACCACTGCTGGTAGTGGCCGAGGACGTGGAAGGTGAAGCCCTGGCGACGCTTATCGTCAACACGGTGCGCACGACCTTCCGCACCTGCGCCGTCAAGGCGCCGGGTTTTGGCGACCGCCGCAAGGCCATGCTGCAGGACATTGCCGTCCTCACCGGCGGACAAGTCGTGTCTGCCGATCTGGGCATCAAGCTCGAGAACGTCACCATGGAGATGCTGGGGAAGGCCAAGCGCGTCGTGGTCGACAAGGAGAACACCACCATCGTCGGCGGCGCCGGCGACAAGCAGGCGATCAAGGGGCGCATCGAGCAGATCCGCCAGGAGATCAAGAAGACGACCAGCGACTATGACAAGGAGAAGCTGCAGGAACGCCTCGCCAAGCTTGCCGGCGGCGTGGCGGTGATCCGTGTCGGGGCCCCCACCGAGGCCGAGATGAAGTCAAAGAAGGACGCGCTGGACGACGCGATCAGCGCGACGCGCGCCGCTGTCGCCGAAGGCGTCGTGCCGGGCGGAGGGCTCGCGCTGCTGCGCTGCACGGCCGCCGCCGATGAACTGGCCGTCGCTGCCATCGGAGACGAACGCACCGGCATCCAGATCCTTCGCAGAGCACTAGAGGTGCCGACCCGGCAGATTGCCGAGAACTCCGCCGTCGACGGCGGCGTGGTCGTCGCGCGGATGCTGGCCGGCGAAGGCAGCATGGGTTACGACGCAGCGGCCAAGGAGTATGTCGATCTACTGGAGGCCGGCATCATCGATCCGACCAAGGTGGTTCGTCTGGCGCTCGAGAATGCCGTCAGCGTCGCCAGCACCCTGCTGCTGACCGAAGCAACGATGACCGAGGTGCGCGAACCGGCGGGCGACAAAGTGGCAGTGCCTGAGCCTGCTTACTAGCTCGTCCCAGGCAGAAGGGCCGGCCACGACAGCCGGTCCCTGTCTTGATGACGTCTTCTCAACCGATCATGAGCTGATCGGAGACTACTGTCACACCGGGTGTTGCCCATACGGCCTGCTCAACCAGGCGGCGCTCGCTCCAGGCCTTTACGTGACCCTTGAGGATGACCTTGTTGCCGGCCACGTCGACCTTGATGCTGTCCGATTCCAGCTGCGCGTTGCGCTTGAGTGCCTCCTCGATGCGCTTTTTCACGTCGACCGAGGATACACGCTGGACCAGCTCGATCTGGTTGCTGATGCCCGTGACACCCTTGATATCGCGGATGGCGTCAGCGGCCCCGACCTTCTGGTAGTTCCACTCGAGCTTGCCGGTAAGGGTGACCCAGCCTTCCTCCACCTTCACCAGCACCTTGTTGTCGGGAACGAGGGTGCTCCACTTGAGGGTGTTGACCACGCGGGCGGCGATTTCGTCGTCCGCCATGCCGGGCCCGTTCGGATAACGAACCTCGATTTCTTCGGCGATGCCGCGAACCCCCTTGAGGTGCGACACGAGCCGTTCGACAGCCAGTTTCTGGCTGTAGTTCGGCACGTGGCCGCTCAGCGTGACGATGCCGTCCTCCACGGTGACGCCGATATCGTTGGCGTCGATACTGGGCTCGAACTCGAGCTCATCGAGGATGTCCTGCTTTAGCTGGCTGTCCTTCATGATCGTCTCCATTCTGCGACAGGTACTGCCGCTCTGAGGATGGGATCACGCGCCCGGGGCGAGCGACTTGATGGTGGTCAAGCGCCGACCAGCACGGCGGCGCCGACCAGAGCACCGCTGCGGAGGTCCGCCAGCGCAGTGTTTGCCCCTTTGAGGGGATAGCTGGTCACGGTCGTCTCGATCGGGGTGGTCGCGGCCCGCTGGAAGAAGTCGATGCCGTCCTGCCGCGTCAAGTTGGCGACCGACAGCACCTGCCGCTCGCCCCAGATCAGCGAGTAGGGGAAGGCAGGGATGTCTGACATATGGATGCCGGCGCAGACCACGCGCCCGCCCTTGCGGATCGACCGGAGTCCGGCGGGAACCAACGTTCCGTCGGGGGCGAAAATGATGACCGAGTCGAGGTCAGACGGAATGCCGTCGGCCAGGCTGCCCGTCCACTTTACGCCGAGGCTCAACGCCAGGCGCTGGGCCGCCTCATCGCCGGGCCGGGTGATGGCGTAGACATCGATGCCGTCCTGAACGGCGAGCTGGGTGAGGATATGGGCAGCGGCGCCGAAGCCGAAGAGACCGAGCGACTTAGCGGGCTGGGCGAACCGATAGGAGCGGTAGCCGATGAGGCCGGCGCAGAGCAGGGGCGCCAGGTGCGCGGCATCTGCATCCTTTGGCAACGGGATGCAGGCCTCGGCGGCCGCTACCGCATATTCGGCGTAGCCCCCATCGATGTCGTAGCCGGTGAAGCCTGGATAATCGCAGAGGTTCTCCCGGCCGGCCGTGCAGTAGTCGCAATGGCCGCAGGTATGTCCCAACCACGGAATGCCGACACGCGCACCGACCGCCATACCCGTCACTCCCGGACCGATCCGTTCGACGTGCCCGACGATCTCGTGCCCCGGTATCAGGGGCAGGACGTGCGGTGGAAGCTCGCCGTCGACAATGTGGAGGTCGGTGCGGCAGACCCCGCAGGCCTCGACGCGAACCAGAACCTCCCCATCCCTCGGGGCCGGCGTCTCCACCTCCTCGAACAGCAGCGGGTCGCCAGGGCGATGCAGTCTCATGGCCTTCATGTTGCACCTCGCAGCTGATCAAGCCCGACCCCGCCCGGCTCTCCCTTGACCTCGGTCAATGGTGCTGCCGTGGCAGCTGCTAGCTTCGTTCCATGCAGCAGGGCATCGATCGGCGAGCAGCGGACGACGTGGAGGACGTGCCACTTGCCGCGAAGGTTGCGTTCCTGCGTGAGCCGAGCTCGTACCCCCACGCTCCCTCGACCGTCATCGCCAAGGAGACTCACTGGGCGTGGGTCTTCGTCGCCGCGGGTCTCGTCTACAAGCTCAAGAAGCCCTCCCTGCGGCCGAGCATGGATTTTCGCGATCTCGCGGCGCGGCGATGCGCCTGCGAAAACGAGCTCAGGGTTAACCGGCGATTCGCGCCCGATATCTACCGCGCTGTCGTTCCTCTTGTGCTGCGCGGCGATGGCACGCTGCGCCTGGGCGGCGACGGCGTGGTGGTGGAGTGGCTGGTCGAGATGCAGCAGCTCGACACGGCTCAATGCATGGACCAACGCATCGCCGACGAGCGTCTCACCCCTGCTCATGTCGCGGCAGTTGGAAGGCATTTTGCCGGCTTCTACAGCCGCAGCATCGGGCACGCCGCGCCGGGGGCCGGTAACACCTACATCAAGCACCTCTGGGCCGAGACCCAGGAGACGGCGGACCTCTTCGGCAGCTGGGATCTTGGCGCTGATGCGGCTTCGGTTCACCAGCTCCTCGGCGAATTCGAACGGCGGCTGAGACGGGCAGAACCGGAGATCCGCCAGCGCGCGAGCGCGGGTCTGATCGTAGACGGGCATGGCGATCTGCGGCCGGAGCACGTCTGTATCGGCGCGACGGTCACGGCCTTCGACTCGCTCGAGTTCGACGACTCGATGCGGATGATTGATCCCTATGACGAGCAGAACTATCTCGGGCTCGAGTGCGAGTGGCTGGGTGCAGGCTGGGCGCGACCCATTCTTCTCGAGCAGCTGCGTACAATCATGGGCCACGCACCCTCTGCCTCGCTGCTCGGTGTGTACGGCGCCTTTCGAGGCCTGCTGCGCGCCCGCATCTGCCTTGCGCACCTGCTCGATGAGGTGCCGATGACGCCCGAGATATGGCCGGGGCATGCGGACCGATACCTTCGCCTCGCCCGGCGGGAGCTGGTCCGTGAATAGTTGACGCCGCTCAATCCGCCGCTCTCGGCGACTGGCTAGATTCGGCGCATCGGGAGGTTCCCATGACCATCAAGTCCATTCTGGTTGCCCTTGAAGTCGATGCGCCGTCCAAGCCACTCCTGTCGAGCGCCATAGGCCTGGCCCGACGGTTCGATGCGGAACTGCACGGCGTTTGTGCCGCGCAGCCCTCACTTGGCCTGATCGCAGTCGAAGGTGCCGTGGTCATCGACCACGTCTATCTGGAAGAGCGTCGCGAGATCGAGCGGCGGCTGGAGGAGGCGGAAGAGTTGTTCCGCACCACCGTGCCCGTTGCGCTCACCGCCAAATGGCGCGGTTATCTGGAAAGCCCCAGCCGAACCATCATCGAAGCCGCTCGTGGCGCAGACTTGGTCATGATGCGATCAAACCACACTCACGGCGGCGACGAGATGCGCCATGCCGACCCAGGCGAGGTGGTGCTCGGCTGCGGCCGGCCGGTGCTGCTTGCCGGGGAGAGGATATCGTCGATCTCGGCGAGCAAGGTGCTTATCGGATGGAAGGACGAGAAGGCTGCAAGAAGGGCAGTGGCCGACGCTCTTCCGTTCCTCGTTGCGGCCGATGAGGTCTTCGTCGTCACCGTCGATGAGGGGGACTTCGGTCGTGCCCAGGTCAGCCTTGACGACGCGGCCGGCTGGCTGCGGCTTCACGGCGTGAAGGTCCGGCCCGATATACGCCCGAAGACGGATTCGCCCGCGCAGCTGCTGGAGGCAATCTACCGCGAGAAGGGCTGCGACCTGCTGGTCACCGGTGCTTATGGTCACAACCGACTGCGCGAGCGTCTGTTCGGCGGCGTGACGCAGGAACTGATGACCGACGCTGGTCTCAATCGACTGATGTCGAGCTAGGGTCCCGGCGGTGCCTCGGTGGGCGACAGCAGCATCGCAGGACTGACGTCGGCGGAAGTGGACGACCGCAGACGTCGGCTCGGGCCGCGCCGCAGCGTGCGCGAGCACGGAACGCTGCCGCTCTCAGTGCTGTCGCGGCAGTTCGGGTCTCCCTTCGTGCTGATCCTTCTGGCTGCCGCTGCCCTCACCCTGGCCCTGGGCCAGTGGGATGAAGCTCTCATCATCTCGGTCATCGTCGCGGCCAGTTCGCTGCTCGGCTTCGCGCAGGAGTACAGCGCCGGCCGCACGGTGGAAGCGTTGCGGGCTCGTCTCTCGACCAATGTCCGCGTCTGGCGCGACGGTAGGCTGACTTCCTGCCCGCTGAGCGACATCGTTCCCGATGACATCGTCGAGCTCGCGGCCGGCAGCATCATCCCCGCGGACGGCACCGTGCTCGAGGCTAACGGCCTCACGGTCGACGAGGCGGCGCTGACCGGCGAGCCGCTGGCGGTGCTCAAGCGAAGCCGGGCCGAGGGAGCGGACGAGGAAACCTACCGGTTGTATCTCGGCACCTCTGTCCGCAGTGGCACCGGCCGGATGGTGTGCCAGTCGGTCGGCATGGAAACCGTCTACGGCAGGCTAGCGGACCGCGTCCGCCAGTCGGAGCCGGAATCGGCCTTTTCGCTGGGCGTGCGTCGCTTCGGCATGCTCATGACGCAGGTCATGATCGTCGTCGTGCTCGTGGTCCTTGTCGTCAACCTGGCGCTGGGCCGACCCCTCCTCGATTCTTTCCTGTTTGCCGCCGCGTTGGCCGTCGGCATCACGCCGGAACTGCTGCCGGCGGTGATCACCGTTACACTGGCCACAGGCGCAAGGGCGCTCGCACAGGTCGGCGTGCTGGTGAAACGGCTGGCGGCGATCGAGAATCTCGGCGCCATGGACGTGCTCTGCACCGACAAGACCGGGACCCTCACCGAAGGCGAACTCGTCTTGCTGAGGGCCGAAGGCGTGGACGGTGCCTCGGGGGATGCCGCGGCCCATCTGGCTTACGTCAATGCCCGTCTGCAGACCGGCCTGACGAACCCGCTCGATGAGGCCATTCTCAAGCATGGCGATCTCGATACCGATCGCCATGGCCTCGTGGGGGAAGTCCCGTTCGATTTCGAGCGCAAGCGCCTCTCCGTGATTGTCGATGGCGCGAACGGCCGCCGGCTCATCTGCAAGGGTGCCGTCAACGAGATCCTGCGGCTTTGCTCGATGAAGGCCGGCAGGCCCGGCGATCGCCCGATGGCGGCGGCGGACATCCGCGATGAACTCGAGAGACTGGCCGCCTGGAGCCGGGACGGTTTGCGCGCCGTTGCCGTGGCCTTTCGCCAAATGGGCGAGCAGGATCACTTCGGTGTGCAGGACGAGGCCGGGCTTACGCTTGCGGGCTACCTGCTGTTTTCCGACCCGTTGAAGGCCGATGTTGCCTCGACGGTACACGAGCTGCGCCAGCAAGGTGTGGTCCTCAAGCTCATTACCGGTGACAACCGCTATGCCGCCGCGCACATCGCCAGGCAGGCGGGGCTCGCCGGTCCAGTCCTGACGGGCGAGCAATTGGCGAAGTTCGGGGCAAGGGCACTGACGCGAAAGGCAGCATCGACCTCGATCTTTGCTGAGGTCACCCCCGAACAGAAGGAACGGCTGGTCGGCATCTATAAGCGCATGGGCCACGTCGTCGGATATCTCGGCGACGGCATCAACGATGCGCCGGCACTCCGATCGGCGGACGTCGGCATTTCCGTCGACGAAGCGGTGGATGTCGCGCGCGAGGCGGCCGACATCGTGCTGCTGCGTCGCGATCTGGCCGTGATCCTCCGCGGGCTGACACTCGGCCGGAAGTCGTTCGTCAACACGCTGAAATATATCCGGATCACCATCAGCGCCAACCTCGGCAATATGCTGAGCCTGGCGGTCGCGTCCATGTGGCTGCCGTTTTTGCCGCTCTTGGCCAAACAGGTTCTGGTCAACAACCTGCTGAGCGACATCCCGCTGCTGGCGGTCTCTTCCGATCGCGTCGACCCAACCGCGATGGCGGCCGCCGGGCGATGGAACTTCGGTGGGCTGGTGCGGTCGATGATGGGTTTTGGCGCCGTCAGCTCGGCCTTCGACCTGGTCACGTTCCTCGTGTTGCTGGGCGCCGCAAGCAGCCAGCCAGACCTCGTTCGGACAGGCTGGTTCATCGAGTCGTTGCTCTCCGAGATCGTCATCATCTTCGTCATGCGGACAGGGCGGCCGTTCTATCTGAGCCGGCCCGGAGGATTGCTCAGTGCAGCGGCGATCGCGGTTGCGCTTGTCGGTGTGGCGCTGCCATGGACACCGCTCGGTCCACTCCTTGGATTGGTCCCGGTCCCGCTGCCGCTTCTCGCGTCCCTCATCGCCATCGTCCTGCTCTATGCAGCGGCCTCGGAGCTGCTGAAGTTGAAGGCCTTGAGCTGACTGGGTCTCTGGAGGTCACTCGTCCCGTCACGCCGCCTGCGACTTGATGGTCTCGGCCTCGCTGACGACCCGCTTCACCGCGACGAAGCTGTCGGGGCTAACCGAGATCGAGTCGATGCCACACTCCACGAGGAAGCGCGCAAACTCCGGCCGGTCGCTGGGCGCCTGTCCGCAGAGCCCGACCTTGACGCCCCCTTTGTGTGCTTCGGCGATGGCGGTGCGGATCATCCATTTCACCGCCGGGTCGCTCTCCTCGAACAGCCCGGCGAGCGTACCGGAGTCGCGATCGACGCCGAGCGTAAGCTGGGTGAGGTCGTTCGACCCGATGGAGAAGCCATCGAAGCGCTTGGCGAACTCGCCGGCGAGGATCACGTTGGATGGCACCTCACACATCACATAGACTTCGAGTCCCTCCCTGCCGCGCTCGAGACCCATGCCGCGCATCACTTCAAGGACGAGGTCCGCCTCGTGTGGCGTCCGGCAGAACGGGATCATCACGATGACATTGTGGAAGCCCAGCTGCTGGCGGAGCCGCACGATGGCCTGGCATTCCAGCTCGAAGCCAGCCCGGTAGCTCTCGGAATAGTAGCGGGAGGCGCCACGGAAGCCGATCATCGGATTCTCTTCCTCGGGCTCGAAGGCGCTGCCGCCGAGCAGGCCGGCATATTCGTTGGTCTTGAAGTCACTCATCCGCACTATGACGGGACGCGGAAACGCCGCGGCTGCCAGGCGGGCGAGGCCTCGGGAGAGCTTGTCGACAAAGTAGTCCGACGGGGTGGGGTAGGCGCCGGTCAGCTGCGCGATCTGCTTCCGCGTTTCGTCGTCCTTCACCTTCTCGGGATGGAGAAGCGCCATCGGATGCACGCGGACGGAGTTGGCGATCACGAACTCCATGCGGGCGAGGCCCACGCCGTCGGCCGGCAGTCGCCACCAGCGATATGCAGCGCTGGGATTAGCCAGATTGAGCATCACCTGCACGGAGGTCGGTGACATTCTGGAAACATCGACCTCCCGCGCCTGGAACTCGGCAACGCCTTCGTAGATGTGCCCCTCTTCGCCTTCTGCGCAGGATACGGTGATCGATTGCCCCGAATGCAACAACTCGGTCGCGTGCCCGGTGCCAACGATGGCGGGAAGGCCCAGTTCGCGGCTCACAATGGCGGCGTGCGACGTGCGGCCACCATGGTCGGTTACGATTGCTGCCGCGCGCTTCATGATGGGCACCCAATCGGGATCGGTGGTCGAGGTTACGAGGATCGAGCCGTCGACGAACCGGCCGATATCGGCTGCACTCTCGATCATGCAGACCTGGCCCGCCACGATGGCGTCGCCCACCGCGAGCCCCACAAGCAGCTGACGCCCCTTCTTCGTGATCTCGTATGAGCGCAGCACGCCGGCGCGCTTGCGCGACTGCACCGTCTCGGGCCTCGCCTGCACGATGTAGAGCTTGCCGGTCTGGCCGTCCCTGGCCCACTCCATGTCCATGGGGCAGCCGTAGTGCTCCTCGATCACCACCGCCCATCTGGCGAGATCGAGTATCTCGTCGTCGGAGAGCACGTATCTTGCCTGCTCGGCCTTCGAAGTGGGGAGGTTTCTGGTCGGATGCTCTGCATCGCCATAGGCCATCTTGATCGACTTTGCGCCCAGACGCTTCTCGATGATCGGCGAGAAGCGCCGCTCGGCCAGCAGCGGCTTGAAGACGTGGTATTCGTCGGGGTCTACGGCACCCTGGACGACGTTCTCGCCCAAGCCCCAGGCCGCGTTGATGAGCACCACCTTGTCGAAGCCCGTTTCGGTGTCGAGCGAAAACATCACGCCGGCGCCGCCGATGTCCGATCGCACCATCTGCTGCACCCCGATGGAAAGGGCGACCTTCATGTCGTCGAAGCCCTTGGCCTTGCGGTAGCTGATGGCCCGATCGGTGAAGAGAGACGCGAAGCACCGCCTGCAGGCCTGCAGCAGGGCCGCCTCGCCGCGGACATTGAGGAAGGTCTCCTGCTGCCCGGCAAAACTGGCGTCTGGCAAGTCCTCGGCCGTGGCGCTGGAGCGCACCGCGACGTCAACCTGCTCGAGCCCGGTGCGCCGACAGAGTTCCCGATAGGCCTCTCCGATCGACCGGCTCGTGCGATCCGGCC
>DATCRS010000246.1:0-7196 GCA_036568845.1 Devosia sp.
ACCCAGAGCCGCCCGCCATGGGCTTCCACGATCGAGCGGCAGATGGCCAGTCCCATGCCCATCCCGCTCTCTTTGGTTGTGAAGAACGGCTCGAAGACCTGGCCGGGATGTTCAATGCCATGGCCGCGATCGATGATCTCAACCTGAACGATGTCCACGACTCGGCGCACACGCAGCTCCAGGAGCTTGTCCTTGGCCGTTTCCATCGCCTCGATGCCGTTGCGCATCAGGTTGATCAGAACCTGCTGAATCTGGACGGGATCGATGACCACCTGCGGTTGATCGCCCTCGATATCGAGGGCGATACGAACACCGCTCCGTGCTGCCTCCTCGGCCATGAGGTTTCGTGCCTGGGCGATGGCAGTGCTAAGTGTCGTACTTGTCCGGGTCTCGGTCGACTGCCTGAACAGGGCGCGGATTCGGCTGACGACATCGGCCGCCGAATGGGCATCCCTGATGATGCGTTCGGCGGTAATCTTGGCGCGCTCGATGTTTACGGGCTCTCCCGAGAGCCAGCGATAGCAGGCGTGCGAGTTGGCGACGATGGCGGCAAGTGGCTGGTTCACCTCGTGAGCAATGGCGGCCGACAGTTCCGCAAGGCTGGCCGCCTGCGATGCCACCGCCAGCTTCTCCTGAGTTCGGCGCAGCTCGTCCTGAGCGCGCACCTCGTCATCGATGTCGATGGTTGCGGAATACCAGTGCACGATCTTGCCATTCTCGTCGCGCATCGGCTCAGCGCGGCCTTCGCTCCAGCGGTAGACGCCGTCCGCGCGCCGCAGTCGAAACCGCGTCACATACGGTTCGCCGGTTGCGAGCGCGTGGGCAATTGTCTCGGCTATCCTGGGGCTGTCGTCGGGATGAATGGCGGTCATGATCATGGCTGCCAGCCGGGTCATGCCCGGCTTGTCCCAGCTCTCCAGCCCATTGAGCCCGATGTACTCGGCAGTCCTCCTGCTAAAAAAGGTCGGCTCGCCAGTGGGCTCCATCCGTCCGATGAAAACGGGGATCATGTCGACAAGCTGCGCGAGGTCCCGTTCCCGCTCGCGCAAGGCCTCCTGAGCGCGCATCTCGTGGTCGATATCGAGGGAGACACCATACCACTCCGCGATGGTCCCATCCTCGGCGCGGCGCGCTTCCACCCGGCATTCGGCCCAGCGATAGTCGCCATCGCTCTCACGCCAGCGGAACCGCATCACCGCGCCGTTGCCGGTCTCAAAGCTGTGCCGCAACGATCGCTGCACGTCGGGGGCATCGTCCGGGTGAACTACTTCCTCGAGCAATTCCGGAATTCTTGGTTTCTTGCGCGCCCCGAAATCGGGGAGCACCAGACGAAAGTGGTCTTGGTACCTCTTGTTGAAGTAGGCCGACGCACCATCGGGCGTCGTGCTCCAGATGCGAACCGGGACGGCATCGATCATCTGCTGAAGGCGCTGCTCACTCTCGCGCAAGGTCAGCAGTGCCTCCTGATACTGGCGGGAAATGGCCGCGACGATAAGCGCCGAGACTGCGGAGACGGCCAGAAAGAGCTGCAGCATCACCTGCTTTTCCCTCTGCGACCCGAGATCGCCGACAAACTGGCTCGCGCCTGATATCGTGAAGACCGCGGTAATAAGCGCCAGGAGGATCAGGGCAACCGCTGCGCCTCTGAATTCGAAACGGACCGCGGCCCACAGTAGCGGCGGCATGATAATATAGGCGAAGGGAAGGTAGCCGCCCAGCGACACCGCAGCGACAACGAGAAAGGTCAGTCCCAGGACGACGGCTTCCACCCATTGGGCGGCGGAGAGTTGTAGCCTGCGATGCCAGTTCTGGAAAACGACCAGCGTTAGCGGAGCAACGATCAGAACTCCTGTGGCGTCACCGATCCAGAAGAGAGGCCAGGCGGCGGCGAAGGACTGCGATTGCATGCCGAATGAGGACACGGTCGCGGCTCCGACGGTCGCGCCGACGGTTGGCGCAATGCCGGCTGCCAGCACGATGAACGCGAGAACGTCTTGTAGGGTTTCCAGGTGCACTCCCCGCGGGTTGGCCCGATTTACGAGCCACGCGCCAACGGCCCCTTCGAGTGCGTTGCCGGCGAAGATCAGGAGGGCTGCAGGCACCGTGCTATGGAACCACAATGAGTTGCCGATCAGTTCAGCCAGGCAACCACCCGCGATCCACCAGGGCCAAGACTGCCGTTGCGCGAGGATAAGCGTGGCAACGAACAGCCCGCTCGGAGGCCAAATCGAGATCCCGGTTCCCGGGACGAGCGCGAGAGACTGGGCGAAGGCACACCCGAGGACATATGCGCCCACAAACAGAGAGAGGTGCAGTAGTCGAGGACGGTGCAACCAGATGCTCATCGTCGGCTGCTCCTTGCCGGAGAACGAGGGCCGGGGATCAGCGTTCTGTGTAGCACCTGTCGTCATTTTATTGGGCGCGGTCTCGGTCGGGGAGTGACATCACACCCTAGTCCCGAACGGACTCAGCCGCACCCTATGGAAATCCATGTATGAGAAGCCGGGAGCCGGACAGGTGGGACGCTCGCCTGCCATTTCGTCGGCCGCGGAGAGAAACCGGAAAAATCTCCGCGTTCGCCATCGCTGTCGTGTCCGGTTGACACGGCTCCCGTTTGGGGCCGGCCGGAGGGAGGGACCAGCCGGCCTCTTGCGCGCGTCAGTCGGCCCGCGCGATGGACCTGGCGGCTTCCTCGATCATCGCCGCCACTTCGGCTGGATGCGAGACCATCAGCGCGTGCGACCCCCCTTTGATCTCCGTGGCCTTCACCACCTTGGCGCGCTCCGCCATCCAGCGAATGAGTTCAGCCGGGATGTTCTGGTCGAGATCGCCGTAGATCGTGAAGGTCGGCAGGGTCTTCCAACTGGCCGCAATCTCAGGATCGGTGAGCGCCGCCTGCGTGGCCGGGCGTTGCGTTGCCGCCATTGCTGCAGTCACATCCTCGGGGACATCAGCGGCAAACTGCGCGTGGAACTTCGCCGGTTGGATGTAGAGGTCGACGCCTCCATCGGGGAGGGGCACCGGCTGCAGTGCGTCCCCCAGCGTTGAGCCGGGGAATTTCGTTGAAAGGGCGAAGGCAGACTCGCCCACGTCGGGAATGAAAGCGGCGACGTAGACCAGCGCCTTGACATTCTCGTTGCCCTCGGCCGCCGCGGTAATCACGAAGCCGCCATAGGAGTGCCCCACGAGCACGACATCTCCCGCGATCGATTTCAGCACGGCCGAGATGTAAGCGGCATCGCCGGCAACGCTCCTTAGCGGGTTGGCGGCCGCAACACTGGTGTAGCCGTCCCTGGTGAGGTTCGCGATAACGCCGTTCCAGCCCGAAGAGTCGGCAAAGGCGCCGTGGACGAGAACGATCGTGGGTTTGGCAGGTTCCTGTGCCCCGGCGCCGGACGAGACGCCAAAGGCAGCAGCCAGGGCCAGAGCTGCGATAGACTTCTTCATTTGTATTCTCCATTTCGGCCGGTTTGGCCGTCCTGCAGCATGAGCCTCTGCGTTCGCCCAACCATTGCACGCTGGTCTCGGTTGTTATGGCCATACGTCTGTTTGTGCTGGATTTGGGTGGACCACCCCCTATCCCAACGCATCAGCAAGGCAGGCCGGGGGGCGAGGCGACAGAACTCGAACTGAGTGATCCTCCACGACCGGCGCCCAGGCAGCGTAACCAGACGCCACGTCTCCGAGGGGCGGGCGCATAGTGGCGGGCGGCGCTGCCGTTGAAGAATATTGTTCGGCAAAACCCACGAGGGGGAGCAGATGCCCAGCAAGATCGCCTTTGCTATCGCGCTCATCGCCCTGGCCGGCGCGACATGGAACACCGAGCCGACGCCCGCCGCCACGAGCGGCGGTGACCGTAGCAGACAGCCAGTCGAGCCGGATCCCGGAGTCGACGCCTATACGAGCAGGATGTTCCTCGACAATCTGCTGACCATCGTAAGACTCCGTCCCGGGCGGCTAGCACCGCAGCCGCCCGGCGAACGCCCCTCATATCCACACGGTCAGGTCGATCAAGCAGACGATCGAGGATCCCCATCTGCGGGGTGATCTACCCTAGCCCGCGCTCGCCGCGACGCCCGCCGTCCGCGGCACGATCGGTCAGGCCTGGGGCCATCTTCGCTCGGTATTTGCCGCATGACCAGCCGCGAGCGGCTCGCCAGGCCGCCGCTCGATAGACACTCAAAGGGGACAGCCATGTTTGACAAGCAGGGCGGGAGCGCCACTGCAAGCTTCCATCATGACGATCCGGTGGGCCTCATGCACGATCTGGGGAACTACATCCAGATCGCCACCTCGGCGGTCCGGATCATGGCGGCGCACGAAGAAATCGCCGCCTCTTCTGAACTCAGTACCGTCGTGTCCCATGCCGCGAGCTCGCTCGAAGGTGCGGGACGGCTGATCCGCCGCTCTAACCCATTCGAGGAGGACCCCTCACCTGAGGCCGTCAGCCTCGAGAGCTGCATAGCCCAGTTCAGCCCGCTGCTGCGCTATGTCGTGGGGCCCGATGTGCGCATCAAGCTGCTGATCGGCATGGTGCCAAAAGTGCAGTGCACCAGTGTCGGCCTGCAGAATGCGCTACTCAATCTGGCCCTCAACGCGCGGGATGCCATGCCAGGAGGCGGCACGCTGACGCTCTCGGCAATGGTGGCGGAGGGTCCCGAGGCCGCTGAGGTCGAGATCGTGGTGCGCGATACCGGCATCGGCATGACACCCGAAATCCTGGCGCGAGCAACGGAACCATATTTTACCACCAAGGCCGCCGCCTCGGGGCACGGCGTGGGACTGTCGGGGGTCAAGAGTTTCATCGAGAGCATTGGGGGACGCCTGTCTATCGCCAGCCAGCCATATGCGGGTACCTCGGTCACGCTGCGTCTGCCCGTGGCCTAGCGGTATCCCGGGTCGGGTCACCCACAGACTAGTGGCACATAAACCAATGGCGAGCCCGCTCATCCCCAGGAATGATGGTCGCGCCTGGCGTCATGGCGCACCCTGCCCTCGAACACATCGCAACAAAGGAGCATATCATGAAGATCGTGGTCATCGGTGGCAGCGGCCTGATCGGTTCGAGGGTCGTCGATCGCCTCCGCCAGGGCGGGCATCTGGTGGTCGCCGCCTCTCCGGCGACGGGCATCAACACCATCACCGGCGATGGTCTCTATGAGGCGCTCGAAGACGCGGAAGTGGTGATCGATGTCGCCAACTCGCCCTCGCTCGACGACGGCGCTGCCTGGGATTTCTTCTTCAAGTCGGGCACCAACCTGTTCGCCGCCGAAGCCGCTACCGGCACCAGACACCATGTTGCGCTTTCCATCGTGGGCACTGACGATATGCTCGATAGCGGCTATTTCCGGGCCAAGCAGTTGCAGGAGCGGCTGGTTCAGGAGTCGGGTGTTCCCCACACGATCCTGCGATCCACGCAATTCTTCGAGTTCATGCGCGGCATCGCAGATTCAAGCACCGAGGACCAGATCGTCCGCGTGCCACCCGCTCTGACCCAGCCGACAGCCGCCGATGATGTGGCCGAGACCCTGGCACAGATTTCGCTGAGAGCTCCCGCGAACGCCATGCTGGAACTCGCCGGACCCGAGCCCTACCGCATGAGCGACGTCGTCGGCAGGGTGCTGGCGGTCGATCACGACGAGCGCCTGGTGGTATCCGATCCCCGCGCCAGATATTTCGGCATCCATATCGGCGAACGGACGCTGGTTCCGCACGGCGAGCACCCGCTGATCGGCGCAATCAGTCTCGATGACTGGCTGGTGCGCAACCGCGCCCAGGCTGCCTGAGGGAGGCCGACATGCTGATCTCCGCACTTTCGGAGCTGACGCGGGCGAAGCTCATGGTCATCGACGAGCAGGACACGGTGCGAACGGCTGCCGAAGCTTTCTCGGATCCGGCGCTCGGTCTCATCGTCGCCTGCAGCGTCGGCGGCCGAGCCCACGGCGTGATCAGCAAGTCGGATCTCGTCCGCCATCTGGCACGGGCTGGGCGCATCGACACTCCAATCGCCGAAGTCATGACCCGTACTGTCGTCTGCGGCTCACTTGCCGACGACCTGCATGGCACCTGGCAGCTTATGGTTCGCCGCCGACTGCAGAACCTGCCCCTTGTCGATGGCGATCGGAAACCCGTGGGCATGCTCGATATCCGGGACGCCCTCGAAGCCATCCTAAGGGCCGAAGAACGCCAGGAGGAACAACTGGTCAACTACATTGCCGGCAACGGCTATCGCTGAGGCTCTCCCGATGGTCTACCCCCGCGATCCACATGATCGGCTACCGCGCGGCGACAAGAACCGCCGCCTGTCACTCGGTATCAGCCGGGAAGAAATGGCCGCTGCCGCCGGTATCTCGGTCGAACGCCTGCATGACTATGAGCACACCCAACCCGACCGGCACTTCAGTTTCGCCATCGCCAACCGCGTCGGTGCGGCGCTCGAGCTGTTCGAAGCGACCCGCAACCCGCTCGTCTCTAACGGTACGGTTCCGACGCGCGATCTCGAATGACTGACAGTGCGGGAGTCTGCCCAAGCGCGATACGATACGGAGCGGGATGCAGAGCGTCTTGTCCTATGGGGCGTCCGCTTCTGGCGCCAGAAGTGGACGTAGCACCAATGGCGTGGCAAGCTCGTCTTCTCAGATCCAAAGCATCGCGATGTCCTATGCGGACTGTGACATAGACATCGCGCTCCGCGCGCAGCTTCGGGCGTCAGCGTGCGATCGAAACTGAGGAGAACGAGACGCGGGATTGTGAAAGAGGCCGTTCGGAAATCGTGCCTCGCTGCAGACTGGGCACTTGAACGCACACCGGCCTGCACGAGGCAGCTTGCGCCCAATCGGGTCGGCGCCCACTGGTGTGAAGATGCGCGCTCTTGCGTGCCGCGCAAGGCCAGCACCATTGCAGTTTTCGTCGGCGAAGCTCATAAGCTGGATCCGTACTCGCAAGGAAGCCGATGCGCGGGCTGTCGTTTGTACTATCTGTTCTGGCGATCCTGGCGCTGGCTCTCAGCCAGGCTGCGCCGCCTTTAGCGGGTGCAGATCCGGCTCGGCAAGAGCGCCTTGCCGTCGCCTCCGCTCCTGCGCCGCACATCATCAAACAAGCTGAGGATGTTGCTGTTTCGGCACGGGGCAAGGATGAGACGCGGCCCGCGGTGACGTTTGACGGCGGTGCGCTGGTTGGTTCGGCCGAGTTCCCCT
>DATCRS010000247.1:0-5564 GCA_036568845.1 Devosia sp.
CGTGGTGGTGGCGAGGACAACGATGGTGACGAGCACCGCCAGCGGCACGGCCCAGCGGCGAAGGAAGACGAGCCCAAGAGCCCAGGCGAGGACGATAGGCAGTGCCAGCGCCGGTTCCGCCTCGATTGCCCTGACCGGCGCCAGGCAGAGCGTCAGCAGGATGCCAGCCAGCATGGCATTGGCAACACTTGCCGGAATTGCCGCGACGGAACGGGCGAAGGGTTGCCAGAGGCCAGCAAGGACGACCAGGGCCGCCGCCATGATGAAGCCGCCCGTCGCCGCGGCAAAGCCCCCCTGCAACGGCCCGAGCGAGATGAGGAAAGCGGCGCCGGGAGTCGACCAGGCAAAGCTCAGCGGTGTTTTCGTGCGCCAGGCGCCGACGACGTTGAGCACGACCTGGGCGAGGCAAAGGGCGAAAAGGCCTGACGCGGCCTGGGCCGGACTGGCACCGACCGCACCTAGTCCGGCAAGGACGAGGGCAAAGGTGCTGGCATAGCCGACAAGGGCGGCGAGCAGGCCGGCGAGCACAGGCTGCAGCGCGTCAACCTTGGTGGCGGCGCGTCGCTGGTGCATCTCTTCGCCCGGTGCTCAGGAAAGATTGGAGGCCACGTCCGGAATCGAACCGGAATACACGGATTTGCAATCCGCTGCGTAACCACTCCGCCACGTGGCCCCACTGCGCAGGGGTTCTTATTGAACGGCGCGCGTTTCCGCAAGGTTTACGGAAGCCCGCCGCCGGACTTTGCGCAAACGGGGGAGCATCACAGTTAATCCAGGTAATTGACCCCCGCCGCCGCGCGTTCGATGCTCGGCGGCATGCAACAGGACCGCGACACCGACCTGCGCCAGCGACTCGAATTGACCGGGCTCTCCTATGCCGACTGGGAGCTCGAGTCGGAGGCGCTGCGACACGCTGCGGACGCGTCCGCTCGCAGCGGTCTTGTCGACGGTCATAATCTGGTGCGGGCGGGCGAGATCGTCGACGCCATCGATGCCGAGCTGGCGATGCTGGACCAGATCTCAGTGGGACTGAGTCATGACCAGGTGGCCGGCCAGGTGCAGGGCGTGCGTGACCGGCTGGTGGCGTTGCGCGACCAGATCCGCAACGCCGCCCGCCAGATGCACGGGCTCACCTAGCCAGGCTGCCGCGCTTTCCGATCGTCCTGAGGGGAGAACCCGGGCCCCGGCATCGCATGCCCGTGAGCGTGAGCAAGGCCGGTGCGCCATTTCGTTCCGCGGCGTTGCGGCGCTTGAACACCGCCCGAGGCGGGCGTATGGGACGGGCACGAAACGAAGCGTCAGGGGTGGCGAGATGGTGGATTTCGAGCGGGCGCGCAAGGCGATGGTGGACAACCAGCTGCGCACCAGCAATGTGGTGGACCGGCGCGTGCTGTCGGCCATGCTCACGGTACCGCGCGAACAGTTCGTGCCGGCAGCGCGGCAGGCCTTGGCCTATGTCGACACCACGCACGATCTGGGGCACGGACGCGTGCTGTCGGCTCCGGCGCCATTCGCCAAGCTGCTGCAACTCGCCGAAATCCAGCCAACCGATGCCGTGCTCGACCTCGGTGCCGGCTCGGGATATTCGACCGCTGTCATTGCGCAACTGGCCCATGAGGTGGTTGGCATCGAGAGCAACGAGACGCTCGCGGCCGAGGCCCGCAAGGCGCTGGCCGACGCCGGTGTCACCAATGCCGAGATCGTGGTCAGCGATCTTGCCGACGTGAAGCCGCATGCAAGCGGCTTCGACGTTATCCTGCTCGAGGGGGCGGTGGAAGAGGTGCCGGAGGGTCTTTTCAAGCTGCTGCGCGATGGCGGACGCCTCGTAGCGTTGATCCGGCGCGGTCCGGCGGCGGTTGCCAATCTTTTCGTCAAGTCGGATGAGACGGTGAACTCGCGCGCCGAGTTCAACGCCAGCTTGCCGCCGCTCGGCGTCTCGCAGAAGGGCGAGGAGTTCGTATTCTAGGGTTCGCGCTACTGACCGCAGGGTCGGCAGTGTTGCCGCTCCACAACGCGGCTGTTGATTTCGTACATTAAATTGTCGCCGGTCTTGTCCATTACTGTTGTGAACCCCATGTGCCGGGCTTAGTGTCCCGGGGGTCGGAGGTCGTGCCTTATGAAGTTGTCGGGGGCGTTGCGCGCGAGCGCCATAGCTTTACTTATGGCCGTCGTTCCGACGATGGTGCACGCGGAATCACTGCGCCAGGCGCTGGAATCCGCTTATTCGAACAATCCCAACATCATGTCCGCGCTCTTGAGCGTGAAGGCCTCGGCCGAGGATGTCGCGCGCGCAAAGGCGGGCAAGCTGCCGCAGATCACCGGTGACGCGACCCTTGGGGCGGGCTTTGCCCAGGTGCCCGGCGCCGGCATTACCTTCAGCGATCCGGCCCTCAAGCTGACGCTGGGTTACCAGCAGAACCTCTTCGACAATTTCCAGACCGAGGCACAGATCGAAGGCGCGCGGGCGCTGACCGAGGTGTCGAAATACGCGCTGCGCAACGAAGAGCAGAACGTGCTGCTCTCGGCGGTGCAGGCCTATATGAACGTGGTCCGCGATCAGCAGCTGGTCAGCCTGCGCCGGGAGAACGTGGCGTTCTTCGAGGCCCAAGTCGACAGCGCCAGCAACCGGCTGCGGCTGGGCGAGGGCACCAAGATCGAGGTGTCACAGGCCGAGGCGCGTCGCGCTGCGGCCATTGCCGCACACCGTGCCGCTGTCGCTTCGCTGCAGACCAGTGCGGCGAGCTACGAGCGCTGGATCGGGCACAAGCCCAAGAACCTCTCGACCGATTTCCGCTTTGGCGGTGTGTTGCCGAAGTCCCTGGACGACGCTATCGCCTCGGCCGAAGGCGGACATCCGGCCATCCTTTCGGCACGGGCGGCGATCCGAGCGGCACAGGCGGGCAGCGATGCGGCCGCCGCGGCATTCGGGCCGACACTGGGGCTCGCGGCCTCGGTGTGCGGCTATGGCTGCTTCCAGTCCAACCCTAACCAGGGCGGCATGACCGGCCAGATCGGCTTCTCGCTGTCTGTACCGATCTATCGCGGCGGCGCGCTCGGCGCGACGGTGCGCAAGGCCAATCTCAACCAGATCAAGAGCGAGGTCGATGCGCTGGCTGCCCGCGACCAGGTGCGCGAGGCGGTGATCTCGTCCTGGTCGACGCTGCAGAACGCCAATGCGCAGATCGAGTCGGCGAACTCTGCCGTCGCCGCCGGCCAGCTTGTCGTCGAAGGCACGGTGCAGGAACGCGACGTCGGGCAGAGCACCACGCTCGACGTGCTCAACGCGCAGGCCGAACTGACCCAGGCTCGCGAGGGCCTCATCACCGCAACGACGAGCAAGGTGATTGCCTCGTTCGCGCTGGTCGCCGCGTCCGGGCGGCTGTCGCCGGCAGAACTCGGCCTCAATGTCGAAGTGAAGTCGGCCGATGGCTACATTGCCACCGTCGAGGACGTCTGGGCGGAGCTGCGCGCGATCGACGAGTAAACATCGCGTTACGGAATTTGGAGGGCGTCGGCCGGCGGGCTGGCGCCCTTCGGCTTTTCCGCAAGAGCGATTGTGAGGATTTCCGCCAGAAAGTTCTGGGGATGAGTCGAGAGGCCGCAGCGGCCCGGTTCGCAAAAATTGCCCGTTAAGACTAGAGTAATCATTGACGAATCAGCGGTATGGCCGGGACTTGGCTGCAGATATGGCTGTCGTCAACGGACGTAATGTGAGGCAGTTATGAACAAGCCGGCGCCCAAAGAGCCCTCGATGGACGAGATCCTGTCGTCCATTCGGCAGATCATTGCCGATGACGATGCGGCCGGCGCGCCCAAGAAGCCGGCCGGGCTCGGTGCCTCGCCCCTGGTCTCGCCGGCGCCGCCGATCCGGCCCGCCCTCGGACCGCGGCCGGTCGCACCAGCGCCGGAACCTGAACCGGAAGCGGAGACCGAGCCGCTGGCCCTATCGCCCGAGCAGATCGTGGAGACGCCTGAGCCCGCCGCCGGCAAGGCGCTGAGCTTTGACGAGATCATGGGCGGCGCGGCCAAGGCGGCGCAGCCATCGGCATTCGCGGCCGAACCGCAGCTGGTCGACCCCGAGGACGTGGCATTTGAATCCGATCCGGAGCCAGAGCCGGAGCCCGAGGAGGATCCGATGGCGATGTTCTCGGTGGAGATGGACGAGCCCGAGCCGGTAACCCCCGCGCCGGAGCCCATCGCGGCCCGACCGGCCTATGTGCCGCCGCCCATGCCACGCCCGGCTCCACGGCCACAGCCGAGCGTCGCCCAGACCGCCCCGATGCCCGATCCGCAGCTTTCGAGCGATATGGCCGAGCAGCTTCTCGACCAGACCACACAGTCGGCTGTGAAGAGCACGTTCAACAAGCTCAACGGCCTCTCCATGGCAGGCTCCGGCGTCACGCTCGAAGCCATGATGCGCGATATGCTGCGGCCGATGCTCAAGGAATGGCTGGACGAAAACCTGCCCGCCGTCGTCGAGCGCATGGTCGAGCGCGAGATCGCCCGCATCTCCCGCGGCGGGGAGTAGAATCTCTCAGTCGGCGCCCTTCTCCCTTGAGGGACTTCGAGCCGGTCGCGCAGCGATCAATCGCTCCAGTGGAGCGATTGAAGGTGAAGAAGGTGGATCGGCCGCAGGCCGAGACGGATGAGGGGTGTCTCTCAGTTATCGCGGATGTGGAGGAATACCCCTCATCCGCCCTTCCGGTACCTTCTCCCTCAAGGGGAGAAGGGTCTGACTTAGGGTTCCGCGGAGGTGACGCGACCCCTATATCCACGGACGTGTGTTGACTTTCGCCTCCCGCCTTTGCTTTAGCACATTGCGCTGAATTCTAGGCCCGCCCGCTCCACGAGGCGGGCCGTTCTTGCTGGACCGGACATGCTGGAAAAGACCTACGAGCCCGCCGCGGTGGAAGACCGCATCTATCAGAGCTGGCAGGACGCCAAGGCGTTCGCCGCAGGGGCGGGGGCCAAGCCGGGTGCGGAGACGTTCTCGATCGTCATTCCGCCGCCGAACGTGACCGGCTCGCTGCATATCGGCCACGCGCTCAATAACACCATCCAGGACATCCTGATCCGCTTCGAGCGCATGCGGGGCAAGGACGTGCTCTGGCAGCCGGGCACCGACCATGCCGGCATCGCCACGCAGATGATCGTCGAGCGCCAGCTCATGGAAAAGCAGCAGCCGAGCCGCCGCGAGCTTGGCCGCGAGGAATTCCTGCGCCGCGTTTGGGAATGGAAGGCCGAAAGCGGCGGCACGATCATGAATCAATTGAAGCGCCTCGGCGCTTCGGCCGATTTCTCGCGCGAACGCTTCACCATGGACGAGGGCCTCTCGAAGGCCGTGCTCAAGGTGTTCGTCGAGCTCTACAAGAAGGGGCTCATCTATCGCGCCAAGCGGCTGGTGAACTGGCATCCGGGCCTCGAAACAGCGATCTCCGACCTCGAGGTCGAGAATATCGAGACCAACGGCAAGATGTGGCACCTGCGCTATCCGATCGACGGATCGGATGAAAGCATCGTGGTCGCCACCACGCGGCCCGAGACAATGCTGGGCGACGTGGCGG
>DATCRS010000248.1:0-2539 GCA_036568845.1 Devosia sp.
GTCCCGCCCTTGCTCTTCATCGCCTGTGAGAAGTTGAAGCCGTTGCGGCCGGTGCCACGCTCGTGACCGACGATGTCATAGAGGTTCGGACCGACCCGGTTCGGGCCGCCCTTCTCGAAGGTGTGGCAGGCGCCGCACTTCTTGGCGGCGGAAGCGCCCTTCTCGACGGACGCGGTCTGGAGCAGCTTTTCGATCGGCTCGGACGGGGCAGCCGCGGCGGGCGCGCCGCCCTTGTCACCGGCCTCTTCCTTGACCGCGATTTCGAAGCCCGGCTTTTCCGGCATCTTGGGCGAGAACAGTGCCTGGGCGGTGAAGCTCGTCACCAGCAGAATGAGACAGGTGCCGAGCACCGCACCGAGAATCTTATTGAGTTCGAAAGAGTCCATTTCCGGCCAGGCCCCACACCGCAAGAAGGAATCGGCGGCCGGGCGGCCGCCAGGACGAGCCTCGGGAGAATCAAACGTTCCTTATTGTTTCCCCGAGTTTTGCCATTCAGATATCGGTTTGCCCGGGGTCTGGCAACCCGTATAAGCGACCCCGCTTGCGGCCCGTCCCCACTCCATTTCTCGGCGCGGAAAACGCCCTGTTTCCAGGCTCTTGACCCCAGACCTTTGGACCCGATGATCGATCCTCGCATCCTGGTGCTGATCCCGGCCCGCATGGCCGCCACCCGCCTGCCCGGCAAGCCGCTCGCCGATATCGCCGGGCTGCCGATGATCGTGCATGTGATGCGGCGCGCGGCAGCCGCCGGCATCGGCCGGGTTGCGGTGGCGACCGATACGGAAGAGATCGCATCCGTCGTGACTGCCCACGGCGGCGAAGCCGTGATGACCAGCCCCGCGCACCCCTCCGGCTCCGACCGCATCCACGAGGCCATGCAGAAGCTCGATCCGGACGGCAAGGCAGAGATCGTGGTCAATCTGCAAGGGGATTTCCCGACGATTGCACCTGAGAGTCTCCGCGAGGTGCTGCCGCCTTTTGCCGATCCCGCGGTCGACATCGTGACGCTGGCCTCGCAGATCCACACCGAGGACGAGGACCTCGCCCCGAGCGTCGTGAAGGCCGTCGGCACCCATATCGGCCCCAGACGGATGCGGGCGCTCTATTTCACCCGTGCCACCGCACCTTCCGGCAATGGGCCGCGCTACCATCATATCGGCGTCTACGCCTACCGCCGCGCTGCGCTGGAGCGGTTCGTCTCCCTGCCGCCCTCGCCGTTGGAACGCCAGGAAAGCCTGGAGCAATTGCGGGCAGTGGAGGCCGGCATGCGGATCGACATCATGATCGTCGATAGCGTGCCGCGCGGGGTCGACACGCCACCCGATCTCGAAACCGCCCGCGGCATCCTTTCCAAATCCTGAGCCGCTGCTACAAGGCCCGTCATGAGCAAGATGAAGATCGCATTCCAGGGCGAACCTGGCGCAAATTCCCACATCGCCATTGTCGAGGCCTATCCCGACGCCGAGCCCATGCCCTGCGCCACTTTCGAGGACGCGCTGTCGGCGATCTCTTCGGGCGAAGCCGACCTCGGCATGATCCCGATCGAGAATTCGGTGGCGGGGCGTGTCGCCGATATCCATCATCTGCTGCCGGCCTCCGGCCTCTTCATCATCGGCGAATGGTTTTTGCCGGTCCGCCACCAGCTGATGGCGATCAAGGGCACCAAGCTCGAGGACATCAGATCCGTCGAGAGCCACGTGCATGCGCTCGGCCAGTGCCGCCGCATCATCCGCAAGCTCGGCATCAAGGGCATCGTCCATGCCGACACCGCCGGCAGCGCCCGCGACATCTCGGAGCGCAAGGACAAGACCGTTGCCGCGATCGCCTCGCGCCTTGCGGCAAAAATCTACGGTCTCGATATCCTCGCCGAGGACATCGAGGACGAGTCCCATAACACCACGCGCTTCGTGGTGCTGGCGCGCGATCCGAAATGGGCGGCCCCAGGCTCGGGCCCGCTGGTCACCACTTTTGTATTTCGGGTGCGCAACCTGCCCGCCGCGCTCTACAAGGCACTCGGTGGCTTTGCCACCAACGGCGTCAATATGACCAAGCTCGAGAGCTACATGGTCGACGGCAATTTCTTCGCCACGCAGTTTTACGCTGACGTCGATGGCCACCCCGAAGACAGGGGCCTCGCGTTTGCGCTTGAGGAGCTGAAATTCTTCTCGCGCGAATTCCGCATCGTCGGGGTGTATCCGGGACATCCCTTCCGCGCGACGTTCAGCGAGACGCAGGATTAGTCTCGTGTCCCGGACGCGCAAAGCGCGAGCCGGGACCCGGAGGCCGCGAAATCGGGGCCTGCAGTGGGCCTCGGCTCTGCAGCGCACCGCTGAAAAAGCGCTGCGCTGCGTCCGGGGCACGAGCGTTGCCTAAGCCACGCTCTCAAGCCCGAACGCCTCCGCCAGCAGCGAATACGACTTCTTGCGTGCCGTGTGGTCGTACACGGCCGTGATCACCATCAGCTCGTCCGGCCTGCTCGCCTCCATCAGCGGCTGCAGCTTCTTCAGCACCGTCGCCGGATTGCCGACAAACAGGCGCG
>DATCRS010000249.1:0-8305 GCA_036568845.1 Devosia sp.
TCCGAGGAGATGTCGAGCTCGACGGCACCGCCGCCGGCGTCGCGATAGCTCCCGAGCCGCGGCGCCAGCCAGCGCGAAGCGAAGGTCGGCGGCGCGGTCACCCGAAGCGGCGAACCCTGCGCCTGGAATGCTTCGAGCGCGGTGTTGATGCCATCGAGCGCCTGCCGGACCTCGCGCGCCAGTGTCACGGCGGCTGGGGTGGGAACAACCCGCCGCCCGACGCGGGTGAACAGCTCCTGGCCGAGCTCGGCTTCGAGGCTGCGGATGCGGAGGCTCACCGCCGCCGGCGTCAGCGCAAGGCGATCGGCGGCGGCGACAAAGCTGCCGACGCTGACGCACATCTCGAAAATCCGGAGGGACTCCACCGAAGGCCGAATGATTAGTTTCCCTTGTCATACGGGCAAGGAATGCGCGTTTTACCGCTGCACTGCCCTGGTGCACTGTCCTTTCAAGACGAAGGATAGGAGCTACGCCATGTCGCTGCAACCGAACACTACAGTTCTCACAGCCGGGCTGATCGACGTCTTTGCCGATACCTCGCTGAGTGGCAACCCGCTTGCCGTGGTCGAAGATGCCGACGGCCTTTCCGAAGTGCAGATGCGACGGATCGCCAGCGAGTTCAACCAGGCCGAAACGACCTTCGTGATGCGGAGCGGCAGGGCCGACCTGAAGCTCCGGTCCTTCACTGCAGCGGGAGCTGAAGTCGGCGGCGCCGGTCACAACGCGCTGGGCGCCTGGCTCTGGCTGGCCGAGGAAGGCAAGCTCGGTCCGATCGAGGGCCACCACAGGTTCAGCCAGGAGATTGGGGACGCCGTCCTGCCAGTCGAACTTCGCCGCGTCGAGGGGCGGGTGTTCGGCCACATGAAGCAGTCCCCTCTCGCCCTGGGACCACCCCTCACCGAAACGGCGCGCCTCGCGGCGGCGCTGGGGCTGGCACCCGAGGATCTCCGCACCGCACCGCCGCCACGGGTTGCCGACACCGGCGTGCCGCACCTGCTCGTGCACCTCCGCGACGCTGCCGCAGTGGACCGGGCCGAGCCGGCCGCCAGGGCCCTTATCAGGCTCCTCGGCGAGGCCGGCGCGGAAGGCTGCTACATCTACGCCCTCGATGCCTCCGTGCCATGTCGCGCCTATGCACGCTTCTTCAACCCGACGGTTGGCCTTTGGGAAGACGCGGCCACTGGAACGGCCGCCGGTCCGCTCGGGGCGTATCTCGAAAGCGAAGGTCTGATCGCCGGAAGCATCGAGATCGAGCAAGGCACCAAGATGGGACGCCGCAGCATCCTCCGCGTCAGCCTCGCGCCCGAGCCCGAACTTTCCGGCGCCGGCATCGTCGTGATGCGCGGCAAGCTCTCCCTCTAGCCGCATCGTCCAATCCAGACACGCAGAGCGTGGCGACATTCCGTCCCGCTGACGCGAGCATGCGCGCCCCCGCACGCCTTTTTCCGTGCCTGCCCCAACCGAAAGGAACGAGAAGACCATGAACCGCCGTCACTTCACCACCGCCCTCGCCGCCTCGGCTCTGCTCAGCGGCTTCACGAGAACCGCCTTTTCACAGGAGACCTCTGCCATGACCAAACCGACCCCCTTCGAAGTCGCCATCCCGGAAGCTCAGCTCGCCGACCTCAAGTACCGGCTCGAACACACGCGCTGGCCGGACGCACCGGAGGACGCCGGCTGGGCCATCGGCACCAATCTCGACTACATGAAACGGCTCACCGACTACTGGATCAACGGCTATGACTGGCGTAAGGCCGAGGCGGAACTGAACGCCTTCGCCAACTTCAAGGTCGATCTCGATGGAACCGAGGTGCATTTCGTCCACCAGGCATCGAGCAACCCGGATGCGGTTCCGCTGCTGCTCCTGCACGGTTGGCCGGACTCGTTCTACCGCTATCACCGTGTCATCGAGCCGCTGTCGAAGGATTTCCACGTCGTAGTCCCCTCCATTCCGGGCGCCGGCTTTTCGAGCCGCACGGCCCTGCCGATGGACAAGGTCGCCGATCTCTTCGCCCGCCTGATGACCGAGACACTCGGCTACGGCAAGTTCATCGCCGCCGGTGGCGACGGCGGTTCGATCATCTCGATGTCGCTCAGCCAGCGCCATCCCGAGGTGCTGCTCGGCTACCACGTCACCGATGTGGGCTACCCCGATCACACGACCGACTTTGCTGCCCTCAGCGGCCCGGAACAGGCTTATGCCGGTGCCATCCAGCAGTGGTTCTTCGCTCACGGCGCCTTCAACTTGATCCACGCCACCAAGCCACAAAGCCTGGCTTTCGCCATGAACGACTCGCCGGTCGGCCTCGCCGCCTGGATCATGAGCTTCATGGCCGGAATGGGTGTTGGCGACGAGGCGGATATACGCTTCGGCCGCGACGAACTGATCACCAACATCATGATCCATTGGCTCACCGAGACGGCGGCCTCATCCTTCCGCGTCTACAATCAGAACGCGATGCAGCCGCCGACCATCAAGGGCACGAATACCGGCATCCCGGTTGCCGTCGCTACCGAAGCGCCGATCCCGGGCGGCGTTCGCCTGCCGCGCGAATGGGCGGATCGCCAGACGCAGGGGAACGTGGTTCAGTTCCATGACATGGAAACGGCCGGCCATTTCGCCGCCTGGGAGGACCCCGAGTTCTTTGTCGGCGACCTGCGCCAATTCGTAGGGCTGCTAAAGGCCTGACCTAGGTCGGCACCCCCCGACTACCCATGGGTCCACACCCGGCGGTCAGCACCACGACTCTTCCGTGGCGCTGCCGCCGGGCGAGCCGCTCCTCCACCCCCTTAGCGGAACGGCCTGCCGGGCGGCAGCATGGTGTCGTCCGCATAGCAGTAGCGCCAGTCTTCGCCGGGTTCGTAGGACTGGATGACGGTATGTCCGGTCTCGTGGAAATGGGCCCGCGCGTGCCGGTTCTTGGAGTTGTCGCAGCAACCCACATGGCCGCAGACGAGGCAGACACGGAGGTGCACCCAGGTATCTCCCAGCGCCACACAGGTCTCGCACGCATCGGGCGAAGAGGGCGTTACGTCGCGGATGTCGCCGGCATGTTCACAACTGACCGTTCTCATTTGCTTTGCTCCCTGGTCATCCGGACCGGCAAGACGATCCGGAACGACGTCGATCCCGGACGTGTTTCCACCGTGATGCGCCCCCTGTGCCGGTTGACGATGATGTTGTTGGCGATATGGAGTCCGAGCCCGGTCCCCTCGCCCTGCGGCTTGGTGGTGAAGAACGGCTCGAAGATGCGCCCGACGATGGTCTCCGGGATCCCCGGTCCGGTATCGGCGATACGCACCTCTACCTCTCTACCGAGGCTTCGCGTTGTCAGGGTAAGGGTTCCGGCACCGCCCATCGCCTGGATGGCGTTATCGATGAGGTTGGTCCAGACCTGGTTGAGCTCGCCGGCATAAGCTTCTATCCGCGGCAACTGGGGATCAAAGTCGCGGACCACCGTGACGCCATGCTTGAGCTTATGATTGAGGATCATCAGGGTGTCCTCGAGGCTGCGAACCAGATCGACATCCTGCACAGGTACCTGGTCGAGATAGGCATACGACTTCACTGCGCCGACGATCCGGCTGATCGCCTCCGACGCCTGCCCGATCTCCGTTGCCATCTGCCTTGCCGTGAATGCGGCGCCGAGCCACTGCGTGACCGCCGCCCTAGACTCGGGCCGGAAGCCGGCAGCGGTTTCGCGCACGCGGTCGGCAGTCCACCCCAGCGGCGCCATGGCCGCGGCAGCGTCCCATGGCTCAGCCAGGCCGAGGTCCTGCAGCGCATCGGCAAGCGCATCCTCCGCTGACGACGAAGACGCGGAGGGCATGCCGTTTCCGATTCCGGCGATCTCGGCTTCCAGCGCTTCGAGCCGATCGGCCTCGTCGCCGTCGACCGGCATCCGTGCCAGCCGCGCTCCCGCCTGCCGCAAGGCCGCGTGGACCTCGGCCAGGTAACTGACGCTGCGCTGGATCGCGGCGGCGGGATTGTTGAGCTCGTGCGCCAGACCGGCGGCAAGGGTGCCGAGCGCCGCGAGCTTATCAGCCTGCACCAGCGAGGACTCGGTGCTGCGCAGCCGCTCGGCCACCGTCCGCAGCAGATTGGTCGCCGCGCCCGGCCGGCGAAGCAGGTCGCTGAACGCCTCGGGACCGATTTCGAGCACTTCGCTCGCGGTCACCGCACGCACCGAAGCCGACCGGGGTGCCTGCTCGATGAGGCTCATCTCGCCGATATACTCGCCCGCCGAGCGGGTCGCGAGCGTCACGCTGCTGCCACCGGCGCGCTTGGTCACCTCGAGCTTGCCCGAAACGATGATGTAGAGCGTGTCGCCGGGTGCACCCTCCTCGATCAGGCTGTCGCCGGGCCGGAGGGTGATGCGCCGCGCCATCCGACCGAGCTCGTGCGCGTCAGCCTCGCTCAAGTGGGAGAAAAGCGGGACGGAACGGATCAGGCCGTCCTCGCTCATCTATGACCCGCCCGCGGCCTTGAGGTGCTGGTGCACGAAGGCGACCGCCATGGCGCCCTCGCCGACCGCAGAGGCAACCCGCTTCGTCGACTGCAGCCGCACGTCACCGGCCACGAAGATGCCCGGCACGCTCGTCTCCAGCCAGAAGGGCTCGCGCGCCAGCGTCCATCCATCCGGCTTCCGTCCCGCTTCGCGCATGAGGTCGGGACCGGAGAGGATGAAACCCTTGGCATCGAGCTGCACCTTGCCGGTGAGCCAGTCGGTGCGCGGCGCTGCACCGATGAAGACGAAGACGGCGCTCGCCGCCACGCGTTCGATCGTGTTCGAAACAGCATCGGCGATAGAGACCGCCTCGAGCCGGTCGTTGCCATGCAGTTCGGCGATGGCGGCGCCGGTTCGCACCGAGAGGTTGGGCGTCTGTTCGATCCGCTCGATCAGGTAGCGCGACATGCTGTCGGCGAGGGACTGTCCCCGCACCAACATCGTCACCGACTGCGCATAGCGCGCGAGGTAGAGCGCCGCCTGGCCGGCCGAGTTGCCCGCCCCAACCACGAAGACGTCCTGGTCCTTGACGCCGAGCGCTTCGGTGATGGCGGCACCATAGTAGAGCCCGGCACCGGCCAGCCGGTCGGCCCCCGGCACCTCGAGGAGGCGATAGGACACTCCTGTCGCAATGATCAGCGCCTGCGAAGCCACCGTTTCCCCATTGCTGAGGCTGACGAGGTGGTAGCCGTCGGCCGACTCGACCTTAACGGCCTCCATCGGCGTCAGAATCTCGGCGCCGAAGCGGCGCGCCTGCGCCACTGCACGTCGCGTGAGGTCGGCGCCGGAGAGGCCGACCGGAAAACCGAGATAGTTCTCGATGCTCGAGCTCGTACCCGCCTGCCCTCCCGGCGCCTCGCGCTCGAGCAGCAGCGTCCGCAACCCCTCGGATGCGCCGTAGACCGCCGAGGCCAGCCCGGCTGGTCCGGTCCCCACGACGATAAGGTCGTAGGTCTTGGAGACCGGGCTTGTATGCAGCCCCACCTTCTCGCCGAGTTCGGTGAGCGACGGGGCAGAAAGGGTGGAGCCGTCCGAGAGGACCACCATCGGCAGCGGCAGTTCGCCGGCAATCGACCGCAGCTCCGTCGCCTCCGGATCGGTCTCGACGTCGAGCCAGCGATAGGGAATGAGGTTGCGCGCCAGGAAGTCGCGCAGGCGGTGACCGTCAGCGGACCAGCGATGGCCGATGATCCTCACCCCCTCGAATGTCGGCTGGTAGGTGGCACGCCAATCATCGAGCACATCATCGAGCACCGGATAGAGGCGCTCCTCCGGCGGGTGCCAGGGCTTCATCAGGTAGTGATCGATGCGCGCTTCGTTGATGGCACTGATGGCGGCATCGGTGTCGGCATAGGCGGTGAGAAGGACGCGCTTTACCTCCGGATAGATAGCAATGGCGCGTTTGATGAGCTCGACGCCAGTCATCTCCGGCATGCGCTGGTCGACGACCATCAGCGCCAGGGCACGGCCGGCGAGCTTGAGCTGCTCGATCGCCGCAAGCGCCTCGCCGCCGGATGCGGCGCGTGCGATCTCGTAGTCGCCGGCATAGCGCCGCCTCAGGTCACGTGCCACTGCAGCAAGAACCGATGCGTCGTCGTCGACCGCGACAATGACCGGCTTGGCGCCTGTCATGGGCCGGCCGAAACACTGGCGCCGGTTGGCGTGCCTGGCATTGGCATGTCCGGCCGCAGCGCTTCTGCCTCGGTACGCGCCCGCGCGGCATCCTCCTCTCGGCCCATCGCCGCAAGCGCCCGCTCTTCCACCCCGAGCGCTCGGGCGAGGTAAGGCCGCATACTCGCCCTGCGGAAATAGGGCGTGGCCTGCTCCATCGCGCCCGCTGCCTCCTCGGGTTGTCCGAGGGCCAGATAGGCCTCGGCAAGCTGCATCGACAGCGATGCGGTGGCATACTCGTCGTTGAGCGACATCGCGTTGTCGCGCGCCAGGCGCAGCCGCTCGACGGCTGCGGCATTGCCCAACTCGAACTCGGCGGCAGCGGCATTGCCCCGGATCACAGCGAGAAATCCCTCGAATCCGGACAGATCTGAGAATTTCAGCGACTGGTTGAAATCAGCCAGCGCTCTGTTGGGGTTGTGGCGCTCCAACTCCACCCTACCCACGCCAAAATACCCGGCGCAGGCGCATTCGAGGCCACGGGCATTCTCTGCCAGCTTGGCGCCCTCGCGCGCATACCCCAAGGCCTGGTCGAGTTCTCCCATGTCGTGGTACGCCATACCGATGGCGATCAGGATATCGGCCCGTTTGACCGGCGACGCCGTGCGCGGCAGGATCGCCAGTGCCTTGTCTATCTCGCCCCTCGCGCTCGCGAAATCGCCCACGCGGGCAAAGGCGATGGCGCGGTAGCCGATGGCGTGCCCCTCGATGTCGATGTCGTCATATTGCCGCGCGAGGTCGATGATCTCCTGCAACTGGACCACGGCCCCAGCGGGGTCTTGGTCTACCATCGACCAGGTGCCGAAAAACAGCGGCAGCAGCAGCAACTGGTCGTCGCCGAGTTCGCGGGCCAGTTGCGCGCTCTCACGCATGGCCGGCACGCTGCGCGAGGGAAATCCGGTCACGATCCAGTGGTTGGCGATCCACGACAGCGCCGCCGCGAGCCGCCGCTTGTCGCCGGTCTCGCGCGCAATCGACACCGCTCGGTCGAGCGCGGGCAGGGTATCTTCGTACCGGGCCAGCCGATGCCGCACCCAGCTCCAGTCGATCAGTGCATCGATGATCTCTCCCGGCCCCGCATCCGGCATCCGGTCAAGGATCTCGACGATCTGCGCGCGGTGCTCCACCTCCTCTCGCAGCGCATAGAGCCGGCGAGCATTGGCGGCCGCCGCCCGCGAGTAGGCGAGCGCACGCGGCAAGTCTTCGGCAGCAGCGAAGTGGTGCGCCAGCATGGCGGCGAACTCATCCTCGCGATCAGCAAACAGCAGCTCAAGGGCGCGGCCGGTGCGCGCGTGGAGCTGCTTGCGTCGAGACTTCAGCAAGAGGTCGTAGGCCGCCTCGCAGGTGAGCGCGTGCTTGAAGGCATACTCGCGCTCCGGGTCGCGCGCCTTCTCCCGCACCAATTGCTCATAGGACAGCGTGGCGAGATGCGGCTCGATGTGTTCGACCCGTTCGGGAGGCGGGGCGTCGCGACAGACGGTTTCGAGCACACGGTGCTGGAACACACGTCCGATCACCGCTGCGGTTTGGGCCACCTTCTTGGTCGTCTCCGGCAGACGGTCGATGCGCGCGCTCAGCACGCCGGCCAGCGTATCGGGGACGGTGAAGGCGGCAATGTCGTGGCTCGCCCGCCATTTCTCGCCATCACGTGCGACATAACCGGCGTCGATCAGCGAGCGCAGCACCTCCTCGAGATAGAACGGGTTGCCCTCCGAGCGTTCCAGAATACGCTGCCGCACCTCCTCCGGAAGGTCCTCGATATCGAGCAGGTTGTGCAGCAACTCGCCGGAACCCTCCGCGCTCAACGGTTCGAGATCGATCCGGTAGAAGCTGTCGCCGAGGCTGCCCTCGAGCCGGTCCAACAGTTGCCAGCTGGCCGACTTCCGGTCCGGGCGGAGAACACAGACCAACATCAGCGGCTCGAACGCGGCAAGCGTCGCAACCTGCGCCACCAGCTCCAGTGTCGCACTGTCGGACCAGTGCAGATCATCGAAGATGACGACATAGGGCCGCATCGCCCCTTCGGAGCCGAGTACCGACTTGAACGCGTGAACCACGGCTCCGGAGACGCCGTTGACGATGGCTTCACCCGACATCGCCGCCAGCGCCGCGCGACTATCCTCGCC
>DATCRS010000250.1:0-2049 GCA_036568845.1 Devosia sp.
GTAATCAGCGGAGCCACCTTGATCTTCCCGTTCGCGATCAGCTCAATCGCCTGCGGATACTCTCCCGCCGACGCGCACGAACCCTGCAGCCTGATCTGCCGCGAGACCACCTTCTGCAGGGGAATCGTCACCTGCGGCGTAATGTTGCCCACCAGAGTCACCGTGCCGCCCTTGCGTACAGCGTCGATGCCCGTCGCGATCGTCTCCGTCGCGCCCACGGCCTCCAGCACCACGTCCACGCCCGTGCCGCCCGTCAACTCCACGATCTTCGAGCTCAGCGCCTCCCCCGAAAGCAGAAACGTCTCATCCGCCCCAAGCGACTTCGCCAGCTTCAGCCGCGTCTCATCCAGGTCCGACACATAGACCTTCGAGCATCCCGCCGCCTTCGCCGACTGCAGTAGCAGCAGCCCGATCATGCCTGCCCCAATCACCAGCGCCGTCTCGCCGCCCTTCAATTCGCTAACCGCCACACCATGCAGCGCCACCGACACCGCCTCCAGCATCGCAGCATCGGGAAAGGAGAAGTTGTCGGGCAGGGGATAGGCGATCCTCTCCGGGATCACCAGGTACTCGGCGAACGCCCCGTGCCGCCGGTACTCGCCGCAACTTACGCCGATCACCTGCCGGTTGTTGCACAGGTTTACCTCGCCGCGCTTGCAGAACTCGCACTCGCCGCAATACACCGTCGAATCGAAGGTGATGCGGTCGCCCGCCTTATAGGCAGTTACCCCGTCGCCTACCGCAGTCACCACGCCCGCGGCCTCATGGCCCATCACAATCGGCGGATGCGCCGCCCGGTCGAGCCATCAAAGCCATGCACATCCGAGCCGCAGATGCCGCACGCCGCGACCTCCACCAGCAGTTCGCCCGCCGCAGGTGCAGGCTGCGGCATCTCAGTCAGTTCCAGGTGGTTGTAGCTAGAGAGAAGAAGCGCTTTCACAGAAAAAGATCTCCGGCGTCGCCAATTCACGTCTCGCGACGGCCAGACCATGGTACGACCTTTTGCAATCAATCAGCTATTCCGGGGTAGCGAACTCACTTGTCCGGCATCGTCCCCGGCGTCGCATTCGCATCCTCCGGCGACGGATTCAAATGCCCCTCCGCGTTCTCCGGTGTCTTTGAGTTGACCGCGGTCGGTCCCGGTCCCGCCGTTGCAGGATTATCTCCGCGCGGCCCCGACGGCGTCACCCGGGCGTTATGGCCGTTCCGCTCATCCGTCTCCACTGGAGTTCCCACAGGTGTGTTGGTTGCCATGGCTCACCCTCCCTTCGCAGTGTGGTTTGAGACGCGCGAGGAACACGGCGTTGCTTTAACTCTCGGCCGATTCCCGCCAATTAGCATGTAAGGTACTCTGGTGATGCCGCGAACAGGGGATTGCCGGGCCACTGCACCCACCGGGAAGATCTTCCTGGACTCACTGCGGAAGGACTTACAGGAATACGCATGGATTCAACGAAATCAGGCGCAAACGCCACCTCAGTCAAAGCAGCCCCGGTGATCGTCACCGGAGGTGCGGGCTTCATCGGCTCGAACTTCGTGCTCGAGTGGTTCGCCCAGGGCAAGGGCCCTCTGGTCAATCTGGACAAGCTGACCTACGCCGGCAACCCTGAGAACCTTGTCTCCGTAGCCGACGAGCCGGGCTACACCTTCGTCCACGGCGACATCTGCGACGCCGACCTCGTCGCGAAGGTCTTCGCCGACCATAAGCCCCGCGCCATCCTGCATTTCGCCGCCGAAAGCCATGTCGACCGCTCCATTCTAGGGCCGGAAGCATTTTTGAAAACCAACATCGACGGCACCTTTACCCTGCTCAAGGCGGCCAAGGCCTACTACGACACCCTCGAGGGCGAGGCGAAGCAGAACTTCCGCTTCCTCCACGTCTCCACGGATGAGGTCTACGGCACCCTTCGCCCCGACGACCCGGCCTTCCACGAGGACACCCCCTACGCCCCCAACTCGCCCTATGCGGCGTCCAAGGCGGCCAGCGACCACCTCGTCCGCGCCTGGGTCCACACCTACGGCCTGCCCGCGATGATCACCAACTGCTCC
>DATCRS010000251.1:0-2151 GCA_036568845.1 Devosia sp.
CGGGGAAGTGGCTCAGGGCGTTGCGGAACTCTTCGGACGAGACGGCCATGACGACCTCCGGGGAGACGGCCTGGGACACGGGGCGCCCGGCCATTGTCCCATAACCGCGGCGGCGGGCCGCAGCAAATACGAAAGTTTACGCACCCCTGGCGCCGCTCTTGCAATCTCCGGCCGCATGAACAAGATCGACCGCTTGAAGGGCGACGTCAAGGGCGTGCTGACCCACAGAGTGCGCGTGGGCTTCTTCACCGTGCCGCTCTGGGTCCTCGCCAGCGCGCTCGTCCTGCGCCAGGTGATGCGCCACCGCCGCGCCGCCGCCTAGCAGCCCGTGGTGAAAGCGACGTTTGGCGCGAGTAGATGAGCCCCTCCGGCATTGCCAGCCTGCCCGAGGGTGAGAGCGGTGAGCCAAGACCGGAACGCTGAGAATGCGGCAACAGGGCGATAAGCCCGTAAGGACGCCATCAGGAGGGCCAAGAGGCGACGGAGACGGCCCTGGAGGCCCCTCGGGGTGCCGCGGCCATGCCGCTTCCGCAGCACCAAGCCGAGATTGAGGCCGGCGACATGGATCAGGGCGCGCTTGAGGATGTTGCGGTGCCCCCGCAGGTAGACCCGCCGCAGACCTCCTGTCTCGTAGCTGTGGGCCATGGTGCGCTCGACCTTCTCCGACCGCCACCTTGCCAACCTCTTTCCACGAGCGCGTTTCATCCGGCGATGGTTGGCATAGGTCGCCTGCTGCTCGGCCGTCCGCCCACGCCAGCGCCGCCGCGGTCGCTTCGGCTCAGCGATGTAGGTCCGCAGGCCCAGCTCCTGCGCTCGTTTCAGGACCGCGGCGCTGTGATACCCCCGATCCGCAACCAGCTCACAGAGCACCTGCTCCGGCAACTCGACCTGCTCGGTGACCGCCGCCAGGTTCTCCAAGACCTCGCTCAGCGTCTGCTCGTAGCTTTGGGTGTCCCCGCGATCCGCCGGCTGGATCGTCACCGCCACCACGGCTCCTGTCTCCAAGTCCACGGCGTGCTCGGCCTTGTGCGCGAGGTGCGTGCTCCCGTCCTTCATCCGCGCAATCTTGGCGTCCGGATCGTGGGGATTGGTCCAGTCGTCGTTCGAGCCCTTGCCCTTGCGCTTCTTGTCGCGCCGCGCCAGCTCAGCTCGCGTCGGCGTCGCCTGGCCCGACTCGGCCGCCAGCCGCTTGAGGAAATCACCATACGACTCGCCGCTGTCGCGCCGCACGATGCTCTTCATCGCCGCATTCGCCTCCAGCGTCGTGGCGTCCACCCCGATCGTCCGGCCGTTGAGCAGCCCCTCCTTGCCCAGAACGGTCAACACCCAGGCAAAGATCTCCTGGTGCGTCTCTACGTCGATCAGTCGACGGTTTCGCGAGATGGTCGAATGGTCCGGCGGCCGCTGCGACAGCTCCAATCCGAGAAACTCCCGCAGGGTCAGCGAATCGGCCACCCGCCAGGCGATTCCCCGCTCGGAGTCGATTCCCTCGAAGTACCCGATCAGCAGCAGCCGGAAGTACACCGCCGGCGGCAGCGACGGCCGCCCCATCCGCTCGGCGTAGAAGCGCCGGCACTGAGACTCGACGAAGGCGTCGAAGCCGTGCTCCTCCAGCAGCCGGTTCAACCGCTCGTAGAACGGGTGACCCGGGCTGCGCGCCAGATCGCTCGTCGCGATCCACATGCCGCCCTGACCGCCGCCTTTCTTGCCCATTGCCACGCTAGTACCCTCCGGGATTCCCCGCGATTGTCGCAGCCGCCCGGGGTGCTCAGCAACTACTTTCACCACGGGCTGCTAGCGCACCCTTGCCATTTACCTAAGGAGCCGCGGATCTACAGCAGAAGGAGAGAGACCGCAAGCGAGCCAGCGGAGGACTAGCTACTCCTCCGCTTCTGAGATCGCTCCGGCGAAACCTCGCCGCCATAGCGCCCGGCCGGCGCGTTCCGCTATCCTTCCGCCCGCCAGGCGGTGGAGTCCGCCTTCAACCGCGGCCCTTGGGGGCGGCCAATGACTCCTACCCGAAGAAGGCTCTTGCGAGGAGGAGGTCATGGCGCGGTTCCTCTGGATCTGCTTGGGCGGCGCGGCCGGCACGGCGGCGCGATACCTGCTCTCGACCTGGGTGGCGCGGTGGGCGGGGCCGTCGTTCCCATG
>DATCRS010000252.1:0-7576 GCA_036568845.1 Devosia sp.
GCGCTAGCCGCCGAAGTCCAGGACGTGATCGAAACGCCCGATGCCGATCCCGTACCTGAGGTCGCACCCGAAGCGCCGCTGGTCGAGCCGGTCTACGAGCGCCAGGCGGAAGAAGAGGAGTTGGCGGAGACCGGTCTTGCGGCCGCGTTCGAGCAACATGTCGATGATGAGACGGCCGCTATGCGCGCTATCGAGGGCGGCTGGAGTCCACGCCGGCCGATGGGGGCCCGAAAGCCGGCAGATCTGCCCGAAGGCGTGAGCCCGGCCGAGATAGCGGCTGCCGAGGAGGCCGTTGCGCAGTCCGGCGCCGCTGTCGCCAATGCTGCTGCGGCGGCTACGGCCGCGCTCGCGGAGTTCCCCGCAGCCAGGGCCCGCCCCGCCGGTGGCTTCGGCCGGCCGGCAGTGCTGAGCGCCCCGCGCGAGGGGGGCAAGGACGACTTTGCCCAGATCAGGGGCATCACCCCGGCAATTGCGTCCTCGCTCAATGGCCTGGGCATCTATCACTATGACCAGATCGCCGATTGGGATCAGAAGGCAGTGGTTTGGATCGAGACCCATTTCGGCTTCAAGGGCCGCATCGGGCGCGAGCGCTGGCAGGATCAGGCCCGCGACCTGATGCGCGGGCGCGCGCCCGCCGCCCGGCCCGTCAGGCGCTGACCGCTTCCTGGTTGGGGCGGGCACGACCCTTCTTGCGAACGATGCGACGCACGAACTCGGCGATCGGCTCGACGTCGTCGGTGGTGTTGAGCAAAGCAGGGGAGCCTTGCCCCTCGATGATGTAGCCGTCGGCATCACGGCGGCGGCGCATCATTTCCTCGAATGTCTCGCGGCGCAGCTGCTCGGTGAGCTGGGTGCGCATCATCATCAGCGGCGCATTCTCCAGCGACTGGAACAGCGGCCACTGCGCCACCAGCACATCGTCATGCTCGAACTCGTCCAGCATCTTGAGCAGGAAGGGGTCGAACAGCGGTGTCACGCGCCCCTTGCCTTCGATGACATGCGTGCGGCCCGCAAGCACATCGAGCAGCCCTTCGGGTGCCGCGGGATAGTCCGCCTGCAGCATGCGGCGGAACATGGTGCGCAGGCCCGCTTCGCTGCGGCCGCCCTCGAGGTCCCGCAAGTTGTTCCGGAGCCGCACCAGCGCGCGAGGGTCAGTCAACGGACCTGCATCGATCAGCACCGAGCCGGCAATCAGGGTCGGCTGCTGTGCGCCGAGTGCCATCAGCACCTGACCGCCATAGCCCTGGCCGATGAAGATACCGCTCTCGACCACCAACGCGGCACAGAGCTGGCGCAGGTCGTGGGCATCGATCGTCGAAATATAGAGCGACTTGACCCGGCGGTCGGATGAGCGGCCGCGGCCCTTGAAGTCGACGAGGATGATCGGCCAGTCGTCGCCGAACTGCCGGTGAAAGCTGCCGACGAAATCGGCATAGTCCGCCATGTTCCGGTGGTAGCCGGCGAGGCAGATGATCGGCGTCCGTCCAATGGCGAAGCGCCCGGCCACGTGCACCGCCATCGACTCTTCGACCGGCCCGATCGTCACCCGCCGTACCGGCAGATTGGCAAAGACCGGCAGGTTTGGCGGCACCACGCGCTTACGGCTGAACATGGATCGAGGATTAGCAGAGTTGGGGCAGGGGGCAAAGGGCGGGAGGTGCCGTACCGGGAATCCTCAGTTCACTCGATGTCATCCCTGCGAAAGCAGGGACCATCTATCAGCTCTCGCCCGGCGGTGAGATGGATCCCTGCTTTCGCAGGGATGACAGCCGTGGATGGAGCACGTGGTGCGATAAACTCGGTGCCACTCCCACGCTCGCGGGAGCTACCCCGGTATCCGTCGCAGCGCCTGCTTGATGCCGATTTCGTCGTGCCCCAGGCGGGCCTGGTAGACGACGTAGTTGGCGAGAACGCGCTTCACATACATCCGCGTTTCCTGGAACGGGATGAGTTCGATCCAGATCACCGGGTCGACGGTGTCGCTGCGCGGGTCGCCGAAGGCCTTCACCCATTTGTTCGCATTGCCGCCGCCGGCATTGTAGGCGGCTGCCGCCAGCACCAGCGAACCATCGAAGCGGGCAAGCTGGGCGGCGAGATAGGTCGAACCGAGGAGGGTGTTGTAGTCCGGGTCGCTGGTGAGGCGCTTGCTCGAATATTCAACGCCGACCTTCCGGGCCGTCTCCTTGGCGGTGGCCGGCATCAGCTGCATGAGGCCGCGCGCGCCGACCGAAGAAATGGCGTCGACCTTGAAGCGGCTCTCCTGTCGGGTAATGGCGTAGACCGCGGCTTTGTCGACGGAGGCGAGCTTACCCGAGGGCAACCCATCCTTGGGGAAGTTGAAGAGGTCGAGCGGCGTGCCGCGCTTGTCGGCTGTATCGGCAATGAAAATGGCGAGGTCGTGCGCGCCGATCTCCTGCGCGAGACGCGCCGCGAGCACCATGTCACCGGCTGCTTCGTAACTGACGGCGAAGCTGCGGAGCAGGGGGCTTGCCATGTCCTGGTGGCCATTCTCCGCCAGAAGCCGAACGGCCTGGACCAGGTCACTGGCGTTGAACGCGGCTTCGCTGGAGCGCCACTCCGGCATTCCGCGCAGCTCGACATCGGGGAGTCCCAGCTCGGTACGGGCAAGAATGCCGTAGTAGACCGTGGCGTGCTTGGCCGCAGCCCCGTAGGCTTTGGCGGCGCCTTCGGCGTCGCCGGCGGCCATGCGAGCCCGGCCGAGCCAGTACTGGGCCTGCGTCACTGAGTCGGGAAGCGTCGAATGCGTCGTCATCGCTTCGAATTGCGGGATGGCGGCTGCGGGCTCCTTGAGGAAAGCCAGCGCGATCCAGCCAGCATGGAAATGCGCCTCCACGAGGCGGCCCTCCGGGCCGTCGGTGTAGCGCGCCGCGGCGATATAGGCGCGCTTGGCATCGTTCGCGGCGAGCAACTGCCGGACCAGCGTGCGGCGCTCGTACCAGAACTCGGCCGCGTCGGGCGCATCGCCCTTGGCCTTGACGAGCCAGGCGATGGCGTCGTCCCAGAGCTCGAACTGCCGGGCCCGCTGGGCGCGGGAGAAATAGTAGACGGGGTGGGTCTTGAAGGCCGGGTCGACATTGTCGAGCAGCTTCTTGGCGTCCTTGGCGTTGCGCGAGGTGGCGTTGCGCGCGACCGCCAGTGACTTCTGCGCCGGCGTCATGAATTTCATCAGCCGTTCGACGCCGGAGGCGCGGTCGTGCATCATGAGGTGCACGGCGCGGTCCCAATGCGCCTGCCGGTCGAGCAGGTCACCGAGCTTTGCGAGGATTCTGTCCTCGCTTCTCCGGTCGAGGAAGTTCTCGACCCAGATGGTACGGGCGATCCGCTCCGCACGCTTTGTCTGCCCGTCGGCGACATAAGCTTCGGCGAGCGCGATCTGCGCCTCGATCGTGTTGGGCATCGCCCCGCCGAGTACCTTGATGATCGTCGCGTCATCGGGATCCGCCTTGACCAGCGCCTGCTCGAGGCGGGTCTTGAAGACCGACGCATCGGCGAAGCCCGGCGCGTCCGCCATGAAGCGGAGGACGGACGCATAGTCCACCTTGCCGCCCCCGAAATAGATCGCGGCCCACTGCACCGTGCGGCGCTCGAGATCGGAGGGAATGGTGCGTGCAGCTTCATAGGCTGCGGCATGGTCGCCATCGGCGACCAGCTTCAGGGCGGCGCGAAAAGCGGCCGACCCTTTTGCCGGGGTAACCTGTTCAAGGCTTCCGATGGAACCGGTCGTGACCTGGTCGATACCGTCGTTGGAGCGGGTCGCGACCTGCTCGACGCCGCTGGCGTCGACCTGTCTGCTGCCGTCAGTGGCGAACAGCACCGGCGCACTGCCAAAGGTCAGCAGCGCCGCAAAACCGCCGAGGAGAAGGCGCGAGCGCCTCCCGAACGCCGAGAGCATAGTGTCCGTCCTGTTGGTCCACGGTACAAATCCAACAAGGCGCCCCCACCCCTTGCAGTTAACCCAAAGTTTGCCCAATTCGGGTGAACAAACGGTTGCCGCGCGGGTCTTGTTGGGTGCGCGCCTCGCAGGGCCTCCAAGCTTGTGGCGGCGCACGGGAGAAACTATGGTGCGCCACTATGGCCTGGCGATGGAGCCATCGTGGCCACAATCTGGCAGCAATAGCCGTTCAAGGCCGCCACGAGGCGGCAATCACCACGAGGAAAGTCCAAGAAAATGCTGAGAGGTTCGATCACAGCGCTCATCACTCCGTTCGCGAACGGGGCGCTGGATGAAAAAGCCTTCTCCAACCTCGTGGACTGGCAAATCAAAGAGGGGACGCACGGGCTGGTGCCGATGGGGACGACGGGCGAGAGCCCTTCGGTCAGCCACGAAGAGCATCGCCAGGTGATCCGAATGTGCGTCGAGGTCGCGAACAAGCGCGTGCCTGTGATCGCCGGCGCGGGCTCGAACTCGACCGCCGAAGCCGTGGAGCTCACCCGCTTTGCCGAGGAAGTCGGCGCCGATGCGGTGCTCTCGGTGGTGCCCTACTACAACAAGCCCACCCAGGAGGGCCTGTTCCAGCATTTTTCGGCCGTCGCCGGCGCCACCGACCTGCCGATCATTCTCTACTCCGTGCCCGGGCGCACTGTGGTCGACGTGAGCGTCGATACCATCGCGCGGCTGAGGGAAGCCCATGACAACATTGCAGGCGTCAAGGACGCCACTGCCAACATGGAACGGGCCAGCCTGCAGCGCGCCAAGCTCGGCAAGGACTTCATCCTGCTCTCGGGCGAGGACATGACGGCGCTGGGTTTCAATGCCCATGGCGGCACCGGCTGCATCTCGGTGACCTCGAACGTCGCGCCAAAACTCTGCGCTGAGTTCCAGGATGCGTGCCAGGCCGGCAACTATCCGGCGGCCCTCTTGCTGCAGGATCGCCTCGTGCCGCTGCACAAGGCGCTGTTCCTCGAGAACAATCCTGCCGGCGTCAAATACGCCGCGAGCCGGCTCAACCTTTGCCGCAACGAGTTCCGGCTGCCCGTCGTGCCGGTAACCAAGGCGAGCGAAGAGGCGATCGACGCGGCCCTCCGGCACGCCGGTCTCCTCAACTAGGCACCTCCATGGCCACCAAGCCGAAAAAGCCGGAAATGCTGGTTACCGGGCTCGTCGCCGAAAACCGGCGGGCCCGTTTCGACTACGAGATCCTCGATACGCTCGAGGCCGGCATCATGCTGACCGGCACCGAGGTCAAATCGCTGCGCACCGGCAAGGCCCAGATCACCGAGTCCTACGCCTCGCCCGAGCGCGGCGAGCTCTGGCTCATCAACGCGCACATCCCGGAATACCTGCAGGCCAACCGCTTCAACCATGAAGAGCGGCGCCCGCGAAAACTGCTGGTCTCCAAGAAGGAGCTCGCCAAGCTCAGCCAGGACGTCGAGCGCGCCGGCAACACCATCGTGCCGCTGAAGCTCTATTTCAACGAGCACGGCAAGGCGAAGCTCCTGATCGGCGTCGGCAAGGGCAAGAAGAACTACGACAAGCGCGCCACCGAGCGCGACCGCGACTGGAACCGCGACAAGGCGCGGCTCTTAAAGCACGGCTAACTGGCCAGCGCCGCCTCGGCGGCTCGCCCCACCACGTCTTCGAACATCGCTTCGGTCAGCACGCCCGTGTTCGTATTGTACCGCGAGCAGTGATAGCTGTCGAAGAGCGTTGCGCCGCTGGTCAGCCGGTACGTCGCCCCATGAGCGAACGGGAATTTGGAGCGTTTTTCGCTCAGTGCCGAGAGCAGGGAGTCGTGTGCGATGCGCCCGAGCACGAGGAAGATGCTCGGGCTATAGGTCTCCACTGTCGCAGTAAGGAACTGGCGGCAGGTCTTGATCTCGTCGCCCGTCGGCTTGTTCTGTGGTGGCACGCAGCGCACCGCATTGGCAATCAGCGCGCCCCGCAGTTGCAGCGTGTCGGTCGGGCTCTCCTCATAATCGCCCACCGCCAGTCCAAACTTCTTCAGCGTCGCGTAGAGCAGGTCGCCCGCATAGTCGCCGGTGAACGGCCGCCCGGTTCGGTTGGCGCCGCGCAGACCCGGCGCCAGTCCGACGATGACCAGCTTGGGCGTCACGTCACCCCAGGCCGGCACCGGCGCGTTGAACCAGTCCGGAAACTTGGCGCGGTTTTCGGCGCGAAAACTCGCGAGCCGCGGGCAGAGCGGACAATCGTGCGGCGGATTGGTGTGCTGCAAGCTCAGGCCTGGTGGGGAAGGGGACTCACTTCCCGGCAGGTTCTGCGACAGGCGCCGTCCGGTCAACCTGCGTCCGATCCACCGGCGTCCGGTCCACCGGCGGCGTGCGGCCGACGGTTTTCGCCAGTTCGGCCACGTCGAGGAAGAAATCGGCCTGGCGCCGCAGGTCGTCGGCGATCATCGGCGTAGGCGTGGTGAGCGTCGAGACGACCGTCACCCGCTTGCCGCGCCGCTGCAACGCGGCGACCAGCGCGGTGAAGTCGCCATCCCCCGAAAACAGCACCATGTGGTCGTAGTGGGCCGACATATCGAGCGCGTCCACGGTGAGCTCGATATCCATGCTGCCCTTGATCTTCCGGCGCCCGGCGGAGTCGGTGAACTCCTTGGCCGGTTTGGTCACGACCGTGAAGCCGTTGTAGTCCAGCCAGTCGATCAGCGGCCGGATGGAGGAGTACTCCTGATCCTCCACCAAGGCGGTGTAGTAGTAGGCGCGAAGCAGATAGGCCTTGCTCTGGAACTCGGCGAGCAGCCGGCGATAGTCGATGTCTACGCCGATGGCCTTGGACGTCGCGTAGAGATTGGCACCGTCGATGAAGAGGACGATCTTCTCGCGCGGGTCGATGGACATACAGAGTTCTCCTGTCCGGGTCGGCCGGCCTCTCAGGCTGCCCGGTAGTTCTTTCGCAGAGTTTCGGGGTGAAAAGGCCGGGTGGCTCCGATGGAAACGGCTTGAGGCTGCAGCTCCTGCCCCAAATCAGCGCTAGAAGCAGGACGTTTGCAACAACAAAAAGTGTTCCGAAAAAGGCCCCGTGGCGCGCGTTTGGAGCTAAGTCTCGGTAATTTCGCTAGGATTGTCGGTTTCGACGCTACACTCGCGTCCGTTCAAATCCTTGCTCTACCCGGCCCGCTCGTGTATGAGGGCCGCTCTTTCCACCATTTCTGGAGACGTACGTGGCACGCGTCACCGTTGAAGACTGCATCGAAAAGGTCAACAACCGCTTCGATCTCGTGCTGATGGCAGCGCACCGCGCCCGCATGATTTCGGCCGGTTCGTCGATCACCGTCTCGCGCGACAACGACAAGAACCCGGTCGTGGCGCTGCGCGAAATCGGCGACGGCGCTATCTCGCCCGAAGACCTGCATGAGGACCTGATCCATTCGCTGCAGAAGTATGTCGAGGTCGACGAGCCCGAAAAGCACGCCGCTCCGCTGCTCGACGCCAATGCGGACGAGGATAGCGACACATTCGATACCATGAGCGAAGACGAGCTGCTGCGCGGCATCGAGAGCCTGGCGCCGCCAGAGCGTCGCGACGACTGACGTCCGAGTTCGTTTGCGCCAGCGCGCAAATCTCCTATATTCGAAGGGCGCCGGGCTCAGTC
>DATCRS010000253.1:0-11048 GCA_036568845.1 Devosia sp.
CCCTCGCGCCGGGTGATGATCCTGCCCGGTGCAACGCCGATCACCGGCGTCTCGTTGTGAGCCGGGTTGGCAGGGACGACGAAGGTGTCGGCGGCGACAGGCTTGGCCTTCATCGAGGTCAGGCCTACCGGCGTCACCGGATAGCGCGAAGCGAAGAGATCGGGCTGCACCAGGCGGCCGGCGGTCAACACGTCCGTGACCGAGCAATCCTCCAGCCGATCGAGCAAAGCGATGTCGGCGCGCCAACCGGGTGCGAGCAGGCCGCGGTCCGCAAGTCCGAAGATCCGGGCGGCCGAGTGGCTCGCGGCGCGGTAGACGTGATGGAGCGGACGGCCTTTGGCGATCAGCCGGCGGATCGAGGAATCGAGGTGGCCTTCCTCCGCGATATCGAGCGGGTTGCGATCGTCGGTGCAGAGCGCGACGAAGCTCGATGTGTTTTCATCCAGCACCTCCGCCAAGGCATCGAGGTCCTTGCTGACCGAACCCTCACGGATGAGGATCGCCATACCCTTGGCGAGCTTTTCGCGGGCCTCGCGCGCGCTTGTTGCCTCGTGGTCGGTGCGGATGCCGGCGGCGAGATAGCCGTTGAGCGCCTTGTCGGCGAGCAGCGGCGCATGACCGTCGATGTGGCCGCCCTGGAACGCCGAAAGCTTGGCCAGCATGCCTGGATCGCCGGCCAACACGCCCGGGAAGTTCATGACCTCGGCCAGCCCGATCACCTTCGGGTGGTTGCGGAAGGGCAAGAGGTCGCCGATCTCCAGTTGCGCTCCGGAGGTCTCGAAGCCGGTCGCCGGTACGCAGCTCGAGAGATTGACCCGGATGTCCATCACCGCGCGTTCGGCGCATTCGAGGAAGTAGCGGATGCCCTCGGCGCCCAGCACGTTGGCGATCTCGTGCGGATCGCAGATTACCGTAGTGACGCCATAAGGCAGCACGCAGCGGTCGAACTCGAGCGGCGTGATCAGCGAGGATTCGATGTGGAGGTGCGTGTCGATGAAGCCGGGCACGGCGAAGCGATTGCCGCCCTCCACCAGCCGGTGGCCGTTGTAATAGCCATGCGTGCCCACGATACGGTCGGCGACGACCGCGATATCGGTATGGGTCACGGCTCCGGTGATGACGTCCAGGAGTCGGACGTTCTTGACCACGAGGTCGGCCGGCTCAGCGCCGGCGCCGGCCTTGATCATCCGGTCGAGAAGTTCGGTCGAAGTCATGGACGCACTGATGGAATGGCCCCGTACGCACCGTCTCGGATTGATGGCCCGGGGTCAAGGGGCGCCGGAACTCCGGTGGCGAGACGGACGTTGGTTCGGAACGATCGCCTGCAAGGAGCGTCGCCGTGACCTACGATCCGAACAAGAGCACCAACGAGGTGCGGCAAGGCAACCGCCGGATGATGAATTCGCGCGTCCTCTGGTGGTCCCTCGGCGGCATCATCGTCGCCTTCATCCTCATCTATCTCGTCTTTTTTGCGTTTACCCCAGCGCCCACCACCTAGCGACGTCGAATGCCAAGATTGAGACATGTGAGCCGCGACGATCTCACCATCGTGCGCCGGCGGCAGGGTAGGGGCTATGTGTTCGCGGATTCGGAGGGCCACCCTTTCGGCGACGCCGCCTTTCGTTCGCGCGTGAAGCATCTCGGCATCCCGCCCGCGTGGCGCGAGGTGAAGGTCGCCGCCGATCCCTTGGCGCATATCCAGGCCTGTGGACTCGATGACGCCGGACGGGTGCAGTACATCTACCATCCGGACTGGGAGGCCCGCCGCACGCGCCGCAAGCAGCGCCAGCTGGCGCTGCTTGCCTCAGCCCTGCCGCGCATCCGGCGCCGTGTCCGCGAGGATCTCGGTGCCGAAACCGGTTCAAAGCAATTGGCGCTGGCAATCGGTGTTGCGCTGATCGACCGCACCGCGATGCGGGTGGGGCGCGAGCGCTATCTCGACGCACATGGGACGCGCGGCGCCGGCACCATGTTCACCCGGGACGTGAAGGTCAAAGGTGAGAAGATCGCCATCACATTTCCGGCCAAGAGCGGCAAGACGGCGGTCTACGAGCTTCACGATCCTATGCTCGCCGATGCCATCGCGCGGGTGAAGACGATCCCGGGTACTCGGCTGCTCATGTATCGGGACGCCGACGGAAGCGCCCGCGCCATCCGCACCGAAGAGCTCAACCGCTACCTGCGCGAGATCGCCGGCGCGCCCGTCACCGCGAAGGACTTTCGGACCCTTCACGCCAGCGCCCTCGCGGCCGAGGCGCTGGCCAAGCTCGAACCCGGCGAATCACCCACGGCCCGCAAGCGGCAGGTCACCGGGGTCACCCGGCAGGTGGCAGCGTTTCTGCAGAACACGCCCGCCATCTCGCGGCAGAGCTACATCGCCCCCTGTCTCTTCACGCTCTTCGACACCGGCAAGCTGGCCACCCTTTGGGCCGCCGCGGATACCCGCAACGGTCTGCGGCAGCGCGAAGCGCGGCTCGAAGCGCTCCTCCATGCGGTCAGCTAGGCGACCCGGCTGTCGTTCGCCGGCGTGGGTAGGTTGACTACGTTGCTGTCTTCCCGCCGCTGCTCGAAGACACGGTAGCAATTGCGGCCCGCATCCTTGGCTTCGTACAAGGCGAAGTCCGCTCGGGTCAGAAGGTCGGCACCGTCCTGGTCAGTACGCGCAGTCGCGATGCCGATGGAAACGCCGATCTTCGCCTCGGCTCCCAGCACGGTATAGGGTTGCGACACACTGGCGATGATGCGCTTCGACAGACCCTCCGTCTCCTGCGCGTCCGGCCGGAGAATGGCGAACTCGTCGCCGCCGAGCCGCGCCACCGTGTCGGTCTCGCGCACCAGGCCCTTGAGCCGCTGGCCCACCTCCTGCAGCAGGGCGTCGCCACCCTCGTGCCCGAGCGTGTCGTTCACTTCCTTGAACTTGTCGAGATCGAGCGCCAGCAGGGCGATCGCATCACGGCCCTTGCCGAGGCTCGCGATCATCTGACCGAGCCGCTCCTGGAAGCCGGCGCGGTTGACCAGTCCGGTCAGGGGATCGTGTAGGGCGCGATGATGGGCGTCGGCGCGCGCCTGCTCGAGCTCAGCGGACGAGCGGGAGAGGCGGCGCATCAGCACTGCGATGACGATGCCGCCGACGAGCAGCGCCCCGCCCATTGCCGGCGCCGTTTCGGTGAGAATTTGTGCCCCCGGACGGTCAGGCAGCCACTTGAACCATGCAACAGTCTCGCCGGCTGCGTTGTGGAGCGCAAATGCCGCCTCGCCGGGGCCGATCGACGCATCGGAGGCGAAGCGGGCGCCGTCGATCAGGTACTCGTCCATCAGCTCGGTCGCGAGGGTCTCGTCGAGGAAGCGGACCGCGATCTCGAAATAGGCCTCCCCGGGCGCAACGACGACGTCATCCGATTCTCCAAGGATCGGGGTGATGCCGACCAGGGCGGCCTTCCCCTCTACGACGGCGAGGTCGGTGATCATGGGCACAAAGCCGAAGCCATTCTCGAAGGCGTCGATGGCGCTCTGCAGGTCAGGTGTCATGAACTTCCGCGCCATCGGCGTCAGCACGGCACTGTCGGCCTCATAGGTCGAAGCATCCGCCTTGCCGCCGTCCCGCATGGCATAGATGGGCTTGAGGTCAGGAGTGAGCACGTAGATCCGGTTGTGCCCGTGGCTCTCGAAAAAGCCGACGCCGAGATTGTCGTTCACCCACTCGGGGTCGATCTCTTCGTCGAGGGCGTACACCGCGTCGTCCGAGGGCGAGACGTCGCCCAACTCGTCGGCAAGATACTTTTGCTCCTGCGCGAGGATGTGGCGCATCAGCCGTGTCTGCCGCTCCAGCGCACGGTCGTCGCTCTTGGCCGTGGACCAGACGATGAACCCTGCTGCCATACCCACGGTCACCAGGACGGCGACGATCACCGGCAGCAGCACACTGAACGAAAAGCGCCAACCCGACTTCGATTTGCCCATCGCCATGGTCCCCCAAATGAACCCCGGAAAATTGCGGAGCCGACGATAGGACGGGCGCCGCTAAGCGGCGCCTAAGGCGCAGCAAACTTTGGTTGCCAGGGTAAACGAAGCACTTAGGCGACGCGCGCTTCCAGTTCGGAACGCGCGAAGATGGCCTCGATTTCGCCGGTGGGGACCGGCGCTGAAAAGAGGAAGCCCTGGAACGTATTGCAGCCCAGCTGCGCCAGGATGCGCTTCTGCTCCTCGGTCTCTACCCCCTCCGCGGTGACTTCGATACTCAGGGCATGGGCCAGTGTCACCATGGCCTGCACGATGGCGACCGAAACGCTGCCCTCTTCGAGCTGCGAGACGAAGGAGCGGTCGATCTTGATGCAGTCGACGGGATAGCGCTTGAGGTAGTTGAGCGACGAGTAACCGGTGCCGAAATCGTCGAGGGCAATCCGGATGCCGGCGCCGCGGAAGGTGCGGAGCGAGGCAGCGGCCACCTGCTCGTCGTCGAGAAGGATGCTTTCGGTGATCTCGAGTTCGAGATCGGTTGGGGCCATGCCGGTATCGATCAAGAGGTCGAAGAGCCGCTCGGCGAATTTCGGGTTGCGGAGCTGCGCGGGCGAGATGTTGACGGCAATCGTGCGGCCCGGATGCCGGGCACCCAGCTCGCAGGCGCGGCGGAGCACCAGGTCGCCCACGGCTTCGATGAGGCCGGTGCTTTCGGCGACCGGCACGAAATGCACGGGCGAGACCTTGCCGAGGCTGGGGTGGGTCCAGCGCACGAGCGCTTCGGCTCCCGTGACTGCATTGGCGGCGCGGCCATAAAGCGGCTGGAACGCCACGGTCAGCTGATCGTCGCGCCGCAGCGCTTCGCGCAGCTCGGCCTCGATCATGTGGCGGTTCTGCAGCAGCTCGTCCATCGTCTCCTCATAGACGACAGCGCGGTTGCGGCCGCTCGACTTCGCCTCGTAGAGGGCGATATCGGCTTTGCGGAGGATCTCGCGGCGGTCGATGTCGCCATCGCCGATTGCCACGATGCCGATGCTGACCCCCACAAAGGCTTCGCCGCCAAAGATCTCGAACGGCGTGCTGATGGCCTCGATGATGCGTTCGCTGAGTTCGAGGTGATCTGCGAGTCCGCCCCTGGCCACGTGGATGACGCCGAACTCGTCCCCACCGAGACGGGCGAGGGCATCGTGCGGTCCCATCAGTGCCTTGAGGCGCTGGCCGACCGCCCGGATCAGGTCGTCGCCGGATTGGTGGCCAAGCGTGTCATTGACCTGCTTGAAGCGGTCGAGATCGAGCATCAGCAAGGCCACGCCATGGTCGTGCGGTCGCTGATGGATCAGCGCGCGGCCGAGCACTTCCTCGAAGCGCACACGGTTGGCGAGCCCGGTCAGCGCATCGTGGTGCGCCTGGTGCTGGGCGGCAAGACGCCCGGCTTCGAGGGCGCTGGAGGAATGCCAGAGGCGGTAGAGCAGGAGCGAAACGAGCGCGAGTGCAAAGACGAAGCCGCCCGCGAGCACGGGGCCAGTCCTCGCCAGGAGGCGCTGTCCCGGATTGTCCGGTTTCCACTCGAAGAAGCCAACGATACGGCCCGTCGACGACATTATGGGCAGGACGGTATTGGCAGCCTTGCGATCGGGCTGGCGGGTAAAGCTGGCGCCGGTCAGCAGGTACTCTTCCGCCAGGCGCTCGGCGAACGCCACATTGAGGTAGACCACGCTGACGAGGAGATACTCGCTGCCGCGAGGCTGCAGAAGCCTGCCAGAGTCGGTGATGATGGGGGCGATCGAGACAATCGCCGGCGAGTCCGCGACGGTAGCGATCTCGACGGCCTGAGGATACTCGGTCGAATCGCCGCTGATGTAGGCATCCACCGCCCCTGCGGCTATCCGCTCGCGGAGCTGTTCGACCAGGCGGCGGTAGACGCGCTCATCGGCGTCATAGATACCCAGATTGACCGGGTAACCCTGGCTCTGGGCGAAAATCGGCTGGTTTTCGTCGTTGAGCACGAAGGTGCGGTCGTGCCCGAAAAACTCGTACATCCAGCTGCCGAGATTGTTGTCGACCCACTCGGGGTCGAAGTTCAGCTTCGCCCGTTCGATGGCGTCATCCCAGATGGTTACGCTCTGCTGGTCATGCGGGATGGTCTGCCTTTGCTCATCGAGAATGTGCTCGGCAAGCTTCAGTTCGCGCAGCCGGCTCTGTTCATCGAGGTCGCTGGTCGACCACAAGATGAAGGCAAGCACCGTTGCGGCCGTCACCAGCAGCGACAGCACGACAGGCGCCAATACGCTCGCTTGAAAACGCCAGCGCGCCAGGGAAGGAGCCCTCAGAACCATTCGACCCAACAATATAACTGAGCCGCATCCTAAGAGGTCGCACTTGCTGGAATATTACTGCACCGGTGACAACTTCGATGCCGAAGGACTGTTTTCCTTGAACAGCACTTCGCGATCCTGCGTGAAATTGGCGAGCAGCGGCAGGGATGCGCCGCCCATCGCGCGCGCCGCGTTGCCGAAGCTTCCGGGGATCAGGCGGAAGCCGGAAAGACCCTGCCGGTTGATCCGCTCGATGGTCGCGCGGGTGCGGTCGATGATCTCCTCCCGAACCTTCGCCGGGAAGGCGCCGTCGATGATGATGGTCTCGACGTCGATCACCGCCACCGCGGCGACAATCGAGTAGGCGAGGCTGGTGGCGACTTCGCCGATCCATTCCTCCACCGCGGGGCCCAGGTCTTCGCCCCAGTCGTCCGGCGACTGCCAGAGGATATCGGCGTTGCGACCCTCGGCGACGAGCTTTCGTTCCAGCACGTAGATCGAGGCGACATTCATCAGCTGCAGGGTCTTGCCGCTCACCGTGCCGGCCGGTTGCGCCGGCATTGAGCCCAGCGCGCCGGCGTTCTGGGTGCGGCCGGGGAAGAGGTGGCCGTCGAGCACAAGCCCGCCGCCGATGAACGAGCCGATATAGACATAGAGATAGTCGATGAACTCGCCGCCCCGGCCGAACATCAGCTCAGCGGCACAAGCCGCAGTGATGTCGTTGGAAAAATACACGGGCCAGGGGCAGAGCGCTGCGATCTCGGCGCGGATGTCGATCTCGCGCCAGGCGTCGATCTCGTTGCGCGGGGCGCCCATCTCCTCGTGCCAGGTCCACATCTCGTAGGGCATGGCTATGCCCAGCCCGGCGATGCGCTCGATGAGCGGCTTGTGCAGCTTTCCCACGATTTCGTCGATGCCCTCCCGGGCGAAGGCCCGGATCCCTTCTGGCGTAGGGTAGGGATAGATTTTGTGCAGGGCGAAAAGAATCTCGCCGGTGAAATTGATGAGGTATAGATCGACGCTGCGCCGCCCGACCTTGAGGCCGAAGGCCAAAGCGCCGTCGGGATTGAGCGAGTAGGGCACCGAGGGCTGCCCGATACGGCCACGGCTCGGCTTGCCCTTCAGAAGCAGCCCGTCATCGCTGAGCTGGTTCATGATGATGGAAATGGTCTGCGGCGAGAGCCCCGTCATCCGGGCGATGTCGACTTTGGGCAACTGGCCGTGGTGCCGGATCAGCGACAGTACCAGCCGCTCGTTGTAGAGGCGCACGCCGGTCTGGTTGGTGCCTCGCGACGAAGCCCCAGGCCGCGCAGTCTTCTCCCCCTCTCCGGCTCCCTCGGCCAAGCGCAAACTCCTTAACGATTGCGTCGGCTTGCCCTCTCTCAGGCTGGGCGCATCGCCAGCCTGCTATGGCCCGCCAGCGCCGAAACTGCAATCGATTACATGGGCTTCCGTCTCTCCTCGGTCGCAACCTTCGCGCTCACACACGCCGCCTGTCAATTAATAAATCAACTGGATTAATTTATTTGACAGGACGATCCGGTTGCGCTGAAACTCGGTTTCACGATCCGGAGGAACGTTGGCTTTGCCACGTCAGGATCGACGTCGCGGTCCGGAGAGAGAGCCGGCTGCGGCACAAGGGAAACGCCCACTGGGAGGACATAATGGGACTGAAACTGATGAAGGCGACGCTCGCCGGCGCCGTCATGCTCGCCTCGATGGCCGGCGCGGCTTTCGCGCAGGAGGTCACCGTCGGCCTCATCACCAAGACCGAAACGAACCCCTTCTTCGTCAAGATGCGCGAGGGCGCCGAGGCCAAGGCCAAGGAACTGGGGCTCAAGCTCATCACGGCGGCCGGCAAGTTCGATGGCGACAATGACGCGCAGGTTGCCGCCATCGAGAACCTGATCTCGGCCGGTGCCAAGGGTTTTGCGATCGTGCCGTCCGACTCCAAGGCAATCGTGCCGACCATCCAGAAGGCCAAGGATGCCGGCCTGATGGTTATCGTCCTCGACACGCCGCTCGATCCGATGGACGCAGCGACCGCCACCTTCGCCACCGACAACCGCAAGGCGGGTGAACTGATCGGCAAGTGGGCGGCCGGCACGCTGGGCGACAAGGCCAAGGACGCCTCGATCGTGTTCCTTGACCTCGCCACCAACCAGCCGACCGTCGACTATTTGCGCGACCAGGGCTTCATGGCCGGCTTCGGCATCGACGTGAAGGACCCCAACAAGTACGGCGACGAGGACGATCCGCGTATCTGCACGCACGAGATCAGCCAGGGCGACCAGGAAAAGGGCCGCACCGCGATGGAAAACGCGCTGCAGAAGTGCCCGAACGTCAATGTGGTCTACACCATCAACGAACCGGCTGCGGCCGGCGCATGGGAAGCGCTCAAGGCGGTCGGCAAGGATGACGGCTCGGTGCTGATCGTCTCGGTCGACGGCGGCTGCCCCGGCGTGGCCAACGTCAAGGCCGGCGTCATCGGCGCAACCAGCCAGCAATATCCGCTGAAGATGGCCTCGATGGCTCTCGAAGCGATCGCCTCCGGCAATCTTCCCGAGATCGACCCGGCGATGGGCTTCTTAGACACGGGCGCCACGCTCGTCACCGACAAGCCGGTGGCCGGGGTGGACTCGATCGACACCACCAAGGGTGCCGAGCTCTGCTGGGGCTGATTTGACGGCGTAGTGAGACTATCATGGCCCCCATGCCGGGCTCGGTGTCCGGCATGGGGGTTGTCTATTCAACCTCCAGGTCCTTAGGGGAGAGGGGACTACAATGAGCGACGACGCAGCCGGCTCGGCCGTTGCCGAAACGGGTCTCAAGGGCGCCGCGACCGACGTCGCGAGCTTCGAAGAAGACCGCAAGAGTCCAGTGCGGCGGATCCAGGGAATCCTGCACGAGTATCCGACCCTCATTCCGCTGATCGTGCTGCTGGTCGGCGTGGTGATCTTCGCCGTTGCCGCGCCGGGCAAGTTCCTGTCGCCGCTCAACCTCTCGGTCGTGCTGCAGCAGGTGACCATCGTCGCCATCCTCGCCATGGCGCAGACGCTGGTGATCCTTACCGCCGGCATCGACCTCAGCGTCGGCCTCATCATGATCCTCGCCTCGGTGGTGATGGGACGCACGGCCGTGGTCTACGGCGTACCGGTCTACATCGCCTTTCCGCTTGGGCTGCTCGCCGGGATCGCGTGCGGGCTCCTCAATGGGCTGATCATCACCAAGCTGCGCCTGCCGCCGTTCATCGTGACACTGGGCACCTGGAGCATTTTCGGGGCGCTCAACACCTTCTATTCCAACAGCGAGACCATCCGCGCCGTCGACATGGAAGCCTCGGCGCCGTTCCTCCTGTGGCTGGGCAAGCTCTTCAAGCTCTACGATATCGGCCTCTTCCTCGGCATGGACCTGCCGTGGCTCAAGGGCTGGGTCGTAACGTATGGCTCGCTGCTGATGATCGCGCTGGCGATCGTGCTGTCCTACATCCTCGGGCGCACCGCCTTCGGCCGCCACGTCTATGCGACCGGCGACGATCCTGACGCCGCTCGGCTCTCGGGCATCAATACCGACCGGGTGCTGATCGCGGTCTATACGCTCGCCGGCCTCATCTGCGCCATTGCGGCCTGGGTGCTGATCGGCCGCATTGGCGGCGTCAGCCCGCAAGCCGGACAGACCGCCAACCTCGACTCGATCACCGCCGTGGTGATCGGCGGTACGAGCCTCTTCGGCGGACGCGGGTCGATCGTCGGCACGCTGTTCGGAGCGCTCATCGTGGGCGTCTTCCGCAACGGCCTCGCGCTCTCGGGCCTCGCCCTGCTTTGGCAGGATTTTGCGGTCGGCGTCCTCATCATCGTCGCCGTCACTATCGACCAGTGGATCAGGAAGATCTCGCAATGAGTGATACGAACAGCACGGGCATGTCGTCCGGCAATGCCAGCGACGTCATCCTCGAGGCCCGCGGGCTTAACAAGCGCTATGGCCGCGTGGTGGCCCTCGACAATGCCGATTTCGACCTGCGCCGGAACGAGATCCTCGCGGTCATCGGCGACAACGGTGCCGGCAAGTCGACGCTGATCAAGGCGCTTTGCGGCGCCGTGATCCCGGACGGTGGTGAGATCCTGCTCCACGGGCAGCCCGTGCACTTCCGCTCGCCGATGGACGCGCGGAACGCCGGCATCGAGACGGTCTATCAGAACCTCGCGCTCAGCCCGGCCCTCTCGATCGCCGACAACATGTTTCTCGGCCGGGAACTGAGGAAGCCGGGCTGGAGCGGGCAGTGGCTGCGCCGGCTTGACCGGGCGGGCATGGCGAAGGTTGCGCGCGAGAAGCTCAGCGAACTGGGCCTGCTCACCATCCAGAACATCCACCAGTCGGTCGAAACCCTTTCGGGTGGCCAGCGCCAGGGCGTGGCCGTGGCACGGGCCGCGGCCTTCGGCTCGCGGGTGGTGATCATGGACGAACCAACGGCGGCGCTCGGCGTTAAGGAGAGCCGGCGGGTGCTCGAGCTGATGCTGGACGTGAAGCGCCGCGGGCTGCCGATCGTCCTCATCTCCCACAACATGCCGCACGTGTTCGAGGTCGCCGACCGCATCCACATTCACCGCCTCGGCAAGCGCATCGCCGTCATCAACCCCAAGCAGTTTTCCATGTCGGACGCCGTCGCGATCATGACCGGGGCGATGAAGCCGCCGGTCGAGGGCGCCACTGGCCCGACGCATCACTACGAAGTCGGCGAGGCCCCCAAGTTACAATGACCAAAATGCGTGCCCTGGT